>NZ_CAXBCK010000058.1:0-21222 GCF_963974425.1 uncultured Marixanthomonas sp. | reverse complement strand
TTGGGAGTTGGGAGTTGGGAGTTGGGAGTTGGGAGTTGGGAGTTGGGAGTTGGGAGTTGGGATAATAGAAAAAAAAAATTAAAGTTCTTTCATAGGGTCCCAGAAAAGTTTTTCTAAATTCTGAATTTGATTGTCAACCACTTCTATACCTTCACTTTCTAATAGCTGTTGCATTAAGTTGGTGCCTCTAAAATGATGTTTTCCGGTAAGTAATCCTTTTTTATTTACTACGCGATGCGCGGGAACGTCTGGATCTTTGCCGCTTCCGTTCATCGCCCAACCTACCATTCGAGCACTTCCGGCAGCTCCTAAGTATTTTGCAATGGCACCATAGCTTGTCACTCTTCCGTAAGGAATTTGTTTTGCAACCTGATACACCTTTTCAAAAAAACCATCTGAAGCCATCTTAAATTTCTTGCATAATTTTAAGTAATGTGATAACTGAAATAACAGCTGTGATTATGCCAATGATGAAATTCATATTGACATTTAACTTTTTTTGATCATCTTTTTGCCTAAAAAACCACACATACATAGCCAAAACTGTAAAAGTGCCTAACCCCGATGCCACTACCGTACTCCAGAGATCTGGTTGAGAAAAACTAAACCAACCAAAACCTGCAAATGTGATACTTATGTATACCCAATAAGGTAGGGGCAGTAGATTTACTAATGCCAATAACATTCCTGAAAATAATCGGTTGGTTTTAGAGTGGTTTACATCATCAGGTAATTGCCTGCGCGTATCTTTTGCTATGAAGAAAAAATAAATGGTAATACAGATAAAAATACCCAATGCCACTTTTTGAAGCATGGAAACATACTCAGGGTGCTGATCTAAAAACCGAGCAAAAAACAAAGCGACCAAGGTTTGAAACATCACGGTAATACAAACGCCCGTAGAGAACAAAAATCCTTTTTTCCGACCTTCTTTCATACTTATTTTTGCCGCATATAAGTTTAGCAAACCAGGAGGAATTACTCCAACAAATGCTGCTAAAAAGCCAATGGCAAAATTTACAAGTACAGTCATAAAAACGCTGTTTCAAGTGTGAATATAAACAAATTTATCTATCTGAATGTAAACCTGATATAGGTTATCTTTTTGTTTTCCTCCAAATATTGTTGTTCGTAAAAGGTTTGGATGCCGGTTACTTCTTTTGGAGAATGGGAGTTTCCGTAGACATCGTGATGGGCGTATTCTATTTTTTCATCTAGACCGTGCAGCAGTCCCAAAGTATAACCATGCATAAATTCGCTATCGGTTTTTAAATGTACTAAACCATCGGGTTTTAATACTTTTCGGTATTTATTTAAAAAATCTTCATTGGTGAGGCGGTGTTTTGTACGCTTATATTTTATCTGTGGATCGGGAAAGGTAATCCAGATTTCATCGACTTCATTCTCTTCAAAAAGAAGATCGATTAACTCAATCTGGGTTCTAAGAAATCCAACATTGTCTAGTTTTTCTTCTAAGGCTGTCTTGGCACCACGCCAAAAACGAGCTCCTTTAATATCTATTCCTAAAAAATTATGATTTGGATAGTTTCGGGCTAAGTTAACCGAATATTCCCCTTTGCCACATCCTAATTCAAGCACCAAGGGTTTGTCATTTTTAAAAAAGTTTTGTTTCCAATTCCCTTTTAAATTCAAACTGTTTGAAAACACCTCTTCCCGTGTGGGTTGAATTACGTTTTTAAAAGTCTCGTTTTGTTTAAATCGTTTAAGTTTGTTTTTACTGCCCACTGTTACCTATTTCTTAGTATTATTGATAATTTGGTAAAATTAAGGAAATAGTAGTAAGAGACTACATTGTGTACCTTTGTTTTTGTGAACAGCAAAAAAACGATTTTGGTTGCCCCTTTACATTGGGGTTTAGGACACGCTACGCGCTGTATACCAATTATACGTGAATTACTTAAAAACAATTATAATGTTTTTTTAGCTTCAGATGGAGGAGCTTTATTATTACTTCGGAAGGAATTTCCCGAGTTACCCTACGTTTCTTTACCTTCTTACAATATAACCTACCCGAAAAAAGGTGCTTTTTTTAAGCTGAAACTTATGCTAAAAGCCCCCTATATTCAGAAAATAATTACTTCAGAAAAAAAAGTGATTGAAGAGTTAGTTTCCGAAGGGAAAATCCACGGAATAATAAGTGATAACCGTTGGGGTGTACGCAGCAAAAACATTCCTTCGGTTATTATAACACATCAATTAAACGTGTTATCGGGAAGCACCTCGTATGTGAGTAGTAAAATGCATCAAAAATTAATTAAAAAATTTGATGCCTGTTGGGTTCCAGATTTGGAAGATTCTATTAACTTAAGCGGGAAATTAGGTCATTTTAAAGACGCGCTTTCCGTTCCTTTTCCAGTTATTTATATTGGATTGTTAAGCCGAATGAAAAAAAAGAAACTCCCAATTGTGTATGATGTTTTGTGCTTACTTTCTGGACCTGAGCCACAACGCACTGTACTGGAAGAACAACTTCTTTCTGTTTTTAAAAATTCAGAAAAGAAGATTTTATTGGTACAAGGCATTGTTGAAGACGTAAAAAAAGAAAAACAAATAGGAAATATTAAGGTAATAAACTTTTTAAAAAGCGATGACTTAGAGCAGGCTATTAACGAAAGCACCTATATAGTTTCCCGCTCAGGCTACACAACTATTATGGATCTTGCCGCCATGGAAAAGAAAGCTTTTTTTATACCTACACCCGGACAATTTGAGCAAGTTTATTTGGCGAAACGGCTAAAACAAGCTGGATTTGTACCAAGTTGCAAGCAACATAAATTTAAAATAGAGAAATTGGACAAAATTTCGTTTTATAAGGGCTTGAAAGACTTTAATAGCCAACCAGATTTTAAAAACCTATTTCGCTTTTTCGAGAGTGAATGAGAACTCTGAGCCTACTTCAAGTTGGCTTTCCAAATAAATTTTTTCGTCGTGAGCTTCGAGAATATGCTTTACAATTGAAAGCCCTAAACCACTACCGCCTTCTTTACGCGAACCGCTTCTATCAACTCTAAAAAACCGTTCGAATAGACGTGGTATTTTGTCTTTCGGGATACCTTCTCCATTGTCGGTTACTCTTACAATTACTTTATTTCTAATTAGGTCTTCAATGCTTACTTCGGTAGTGCCATCTGTTTTACCGTATTTAATAGAGTTTACAATTAAATTGGTCAAAACCTGCTGTATACGCTCGCGATCTGCTTCAACAAAAATGCTTTCTTTATAATCAATATCGAACGTTAATGTAATATTTCTCTTAGCTGCTTTCATTTCAAACAAATCGAAAACACCTTGTATTAGTTCGATTATATTAAAACGCTCTTTGTTTAAGTTTAAGTCACCAACTTCAAGCTTGGTGATCATATCAAGATCTTTTACAATATATATAAGTCGCTCTACGCCTTTATTGGCTCGCTGTAGGTATTTTTTACGGATGGCCTTGTCTTCCATAGCACCATCAAGCAAGGTTAAAATATAGCCTTGAACAGTAAACAAGGGGGTTTTTAATTCGTGTGAAACGTTTCCCATAAACTCTTTCCTGTAGTTTTCACGACCTTTAAGAGTTTCAATCTCTATTTTTTTAGTTTCAGCAAAGCGCTCCACTTCTCTGGTTAGCGTTGCCATATCGGTGGTAATTTGTCTTTTATCAAAGGTAGAAGCGTCCAGCAGCCGGACATCGTCATATATTTTTTTTACTCTACGATAAATGAATTTTTCAACCCTATACTGTATAAAAAAGAATGAAAAAGAAAAGCACACAATGGCAAACAACAATACAAACCAATACATCTCCATTTTAGTAACATAAAAAAAAACACCCACGACGAGTGTTAGAAAGAATGTTAGAAAGCTTGATGTATAGGCAGCAAACTTATATGTTCTTTTAAATTCTTTTGCCATTAAACTACAAATTTATAGCCTACTCCTTTTACGGTTTTAAATTTTTCGTCTCCAATTTTTTCACGAAGTTTACGAATATGAACATCGATAGTTCTTCCGCCTACTACTACTTCGTTACCCCAAACGCGATCTAAAATAACTTCCCGTTTAAATACTTTTCCAGGTTTTGAGGCTAATAAAGCGAGTAATTCAAACTCTTTTCTAGGTAAGACAATTTCTTCTTTCCCTAAAATGATTTTATACTCCTCTCTATTAATTACTAAGTTACCTAATTTTATTTTATTATTCTCTTCATTGGCTTCTTTATACCTTCTTAGCAGTGCTTTTACCTTGCTAACCAGTACTTTAGGCTTTATGGGTTTTGTAATATAATCATCAGCACCAGCATCAAAACCTGCTACTTGTGAGTAATCCTCACCCCGTGCTGTTAAAAATGTAATGATGGTTTCGGCCAATTCAGGAATGTTTCGCATTTTTTCACAAGCTTCCATTCCATCCATTTCGGGCATCATTACATCGAGAATGACTAAGTGCGGTATTTCTTTTTTCGCCTTTTTTACAGCCTGTTTACCGTTTTCAGCAGTAATAACTGTATACCCTTCCGAAGTTAAATTATAACCAACTATTTCCAAAATATCTGGTTCATCATCTACTAATAGAATTTTTATGTCTTTTTTCTTCATAGATAGTTATTATTGATTCTTTAAAAGTTTAAAGATACCATATATTACTTTTTTGTATCGTTTATTGTTTTAAATGTTAACCATATTGTAACATGAACACCCTAAAATTAAGCTCTTTTCTCACCTATATTACCCTAATGTTAAGCATTTTATAAACTAAATAGAAAAATATACAACTAATACACATTTATGTATATTTACTAAATAATCAAACAATTTATACATGATGAAAAAAATTACTTTATTGGCCGCACTTTTTGCAAGTGTTGCTTCTTTTGCCCAGATTTCTATTAATGAGGTTGACTCAGATCAAACTTCAACGGACACAGAAGAGTTTATAGAGCTTTTGTCTGATACCCCAAACTTTTCACTTGACGGATATGTCGTTGTCCTTTTTAACGGGAACACAACAGACAACGTAAGCTACACAACAGTTGATTTAGCTGGTTTTGAAACAGATTCAGATGGCTATTTTGTTATAGGTAGTGATGCTGTATCTGGCGCAGATGTTACATTAGGTGCTGATAATACCATACAAAACGGTGCAGATGCAGTGGCTATTTATCAAGATGATGCCGCTAACTTTCCAAATGAAACGCCAGCTACAACCACCAATTTAATTGATGTTATTGTATATGGAACAAGCGATGACGACGACACAGACTTATTGGCCGCTTTAGGAGAGACTGTACAGTATGATGAAAACGCTAACGGAAACAAGGATACAGAGTCTTTACAGTTAAATACTGATGGAACTTACTGTGTTGCTGAACCTACCCTACGAGCTGAAAATGATTGTGAGCCATTAAGCGTAGGTAATAATTTTGACAGCCAGTTTTCAATTTACCCAAACCCAGCTTCTAATGGTTTCGTAAACATTGTATCGAAAGTAAACGGTGCAAAACAAATTGCTGTTTTTGATGTATTAGGAAAACAAGTAATTAATACTACTTTAACTGGTGAGCGTTTAAATATTGCTTCACTTACAAGTGGGGTTTACATTGTAAAAATAAACCAAGGAAACGCTTCTGTTACTAAGAAATTAGTAGTGAAGTAATTTTT
This sequence comes from uncultured Marixanthomonas sp., assembly GCF_963974425.1. Classification (NCBI taxonomy): domain Bacteria; kingdom Pseudomonadati; phylum Bacteroidota; class Flavobacteriia; order Flavobacteriales; family Flavobacteriaceae; genus Marixanthomonas; species uncultured Marixanthomonas sp. The sequence continues at coordinate 15,559 of NZ_CAXBCK010000058.1, read as the reverse complement.
CTAAAATTATAATACTATTAAAGCTCTTGCTTAGGCAGGAGCTTTTTTTATTTCCTTATTTTTGAAGCGTCTATTCTGCAACTATGCTTCAAGAAAAAATTTTCAACATACAAACACCCGAAGACTTCAAAAACATTACGTTAGAAGTGTTTAACTTTCAATACAAAAACGTAAAAGTGTACAGGCAGTTTTGCGATATGTTAAAAATTAATCCCAAACAAGTAACTGAAGTTTCTGAAATACCTTTTCTCCCAATTCAGTTTTTTAAAAGCCACCTAATTATTACTGAAGGATATAATAAAGAAACCATTTTTACCAGTAGCGGAACCACCGGAAGTATAACGAGTAAACATTACGTTGCTAGTACCAAGTTATACGAAGAAAGTTTCAACAAGGCATTTCAAAATCAATACGGTAACCCTACCGATTATACCATCTTGGCTTTATTACCTTCTTACCTAGAACGCGAAGGTTCTTCTTTAATATATATGGTCGATTCGTTGATAAAGCAAAGTGAAAATATAAATAGTGGCTTTTATTTACATGAGATGGACGCCCTAATTGAGAAACTTGCATTTTTAGAAGCTGAAGGGAAAAAGACCTTACTATTAGGTGTTTCGTATGCGTTATTAGATTTAATTGAAACACAGTCATTTCAGTTAAAAAACACCATCGTTATGGAAACCGGTGGAATGAAAGGCCGAAGAAAAGAAATGATAAAAGAAGAATTGCACGCAGTACTTCAACAAGGTTTTGGTGTTTCTGAAATACACAGCGAATATGGAATGACCGAACTACTCTCACAAGCCTATTCAACTGGTAAAGGGATTTTTACGTATCCGCCTTGGATGAAAATCTTAACCCGAGACACGGAAGATCCATTTACATATGTCGATGGAAAAAACGGAGGAATTAATGTAATCGATTTAGCAAATTTATACTCCTGTAGTTTCATCGCCACCCAAGACTTGGGCAAACTACATAAAAATAACACTTTTGAAATATTAGGACGATTTGATGATAGCGATATACGAGGCTGCAACTTAATGATGCTGTAACCCTCTGTTATAAAGTTAATTAAATGCTAAATTTATACAATTAGCTGTAAGATACGTAAAGATATACGACTACTGTAGTGCAAAGATGTCTTGAGCCTTCGGGCTCAGTTCATAATTGGTTGGTTAGTTAATTTGGAAAGCCCCGCTCCTTCTCAGGAAACGGGGCTTTCTTATGTAATAAAATAGCTTATACAGCTTTAATGATGAAGTAATTTTTCTTACCGCGTTGCAGCAGTATAAATTGATCATTTATTAAGTTTTTTGAAGTAATTCTATAATCTTCTTTTACTTTTTCTCTGTTAACAGCTATAGAATTTTCCTTTAAAGCTCTTCGGGCTTCCCCATTCGATTTTAAGAAATTAGTTTCTGAAGCCAGCGCAGCGATAATATCAATTCCGTTTTCTAGTTCTGCTTTATTTATTTCAGCTTGTGGTACGCCTTCAAACACATCTAAAAAAGTCTGCTCATCTAGGGCTTTTAAATCTTCTGAAGTTGATTTACCAAATAAAATTTCCGAAGCTTTTACTGCTTTTTCATATTCTTCTTCACTGTGCACCGTTACGGTCACCTCTTTTGCCAAACGTTTTTGTAACAACCTGGCGTGTGGTGCTTCGCTATGCTCGGCGATCAAAGCTTCAATAGTTTCTTTATCTAAAAAAGTAAATATTTTAATATACTTTTCGGCATCTTCATCACTAGTGTTTAACCAGTATTGGTAAAACTTGTATGGGGAAGTACGTTTTGCATCTAGCCAAACATTTCCGCCTTCACTTTTTCCAAATTTACTACCGTCACTTTTAGTAATTAATGGACAGGTTAATGCGTACCCTTTCCCGCCACCAATACGACGAATCATTTCGGTTCCAGTTGTAATATTTCCCCATTGATCGCTACCGCCCATTTGCAGGGTACAGTCGTGGTTTTTATACAAATGGTAGAAATCATAGCCTTGCACCATTTGGTATGTAAACTCAGTAAAAGACATGCCATCGGCTGCTTCTCCAGTTAAACGTTTTTTAACGGAATCTTTCGCCATCATATAATTAACCGTTATGTGTTTTCCAACATCGCGAATAAAGTCTAAGAATGAAAACTCTTTCATCCAGTCGTAATTGTTTACTATAACTGCCTCATTATCTGCCCCCGATTTAAAATCTAAAAACTGAGATAACTGTTCTTTTACACAATTTTGATTGTGCTGAAGGGTTTCTTCATCTAACAGATTACGTTCATTCGATTTCCCCGAGGGGTCACCAATCATCCCTGTCGCACCACCTACCAAGGCATATGGTTTATGTCCGCAGCGTTGATAAAAAGACAACAGCATGATAGGAACTAAATTCCCAATGTGTAATGAATCTGCCGTAGGATCGAATCCTATATAAGCAGATCGCATTTTTTCCATAAGGTGTTCTTCGGTATCTGGCATTACATCGTGTACCATACCTCGCCATTGCAATTCTTCAACGAAATTTTTCACTTTTAAAATATTTTATTTGTATTATTTCAGCAAAGATATACCCAATGGCGTTAACAGAAAAGAATACTATAAAAAAGACTATTTTTACAGCATGATTTTAGTCACCGGAGGCACAGGATTAGTAGGATCGCATTTGTTATACTTTCTTCTGAAGGAAAACAAACAAGTTCGCGCCATTCATAGAAAATCTAGCGATTTACAAACTGTGAAAAAGATTTTTGGTTATTATGTGAATGAAACTGAAGCTGAAATACTTTTCAATAAAATTGAATGGCAAGAAGCCAATATCACCGAAATACCAGCTTTAACCGATGCTTTTAAGGATATTACCTATGTATATCACGCTGCCGCCTACATTAGTTTTGATCCTAAGAACTATAAAAAACTAAAGAAAGCCAATATAGAAGGTACAGCGAATATTGTGAACCTCTGTTTGGCTAATTCGGTGAAAAAATTGTGTTATGTGAGTTCGGTTGCAACTTTGGGTACTGCTTTAAACGGAGCTCCTATTACCGAAGAAACCCACTGGAATCCTGAAGAAAAAAACAACATCTATTCCATTACAAAATACGGAGCCGAGATGGAAGTTTGGCGCGGTACGCAAGAAGGATTGGATGCGGTCATTGTTAAACCGGGCGTTATTCTTGGTGAAGGCTATTTTAATTCTGGCAGTGGCGTAATTATTAAAATGGCTTCAAAAGGAATCCCTTTTTATACCGATGGTGGGATGGGAGTTGTTGATGTACAAGACGTAGTGAAAGCTATGATTCAAGGGATGCAAGCTTCAGTAAAAAACACATCCTATATATTGGTAGGCGACAATGTATTATATAAAAAATTACTTACCGTAATAGCTACTAAGTTAAATCTAAAATCTCCTAAAAAAAGAGTTCCTAAATGGATTTTGATGGTATTCAGTAAATTTGATTGGTTTATTTCTAAACTTTTTGGAACGAAACGAACCATGCTAAAAGATACGGTTAATTCATTGTATACGGTCTCTAATTATAGTAGTTCAAAAATTGAAACGGAATTAAATTTTCAGTTTACACCTATTTCTGAAACCTTAGACCGCGTAGTAAATCGTTATTCAATGGAATCTTGAGAAGATGCCTGTAAAGCTGGCACTAAGCCTGATTCCTCCGAAACAGAATCTTTCACCTTTTCTTCTTCACTCTTGTTAGCTTCTTCTAGTTTTTGAATACTATCTACATTTTTTTTCATAGTCTTTAAGCGTTCATCAATAGTTTGAAACATTGATTCATAGTCCTCAAGGTTTGCCGCATAGTAATTATTACTGTTACTAACTTGGGTACTATCTACATTATATTTCGCATAAATAACCGAATCTAGTTTTAAGCCGTAGGATCTTATTTTTCGATTGTTTACACTTCGTGCAGCATTACTAATGTACGATTCCATCATAATTTCAACCATCTTTTCCTCAGAGATTAAATTATCTGGTTTCTTGGGCTTTTCAACACTTTGACAACCAAATGTCACAAAAATTAGTATGAAATATAGGTACTTCATTAGCGATTAAAAGTTATGCGCTCGCCACGGCTTCTATTAGGGAATTTTAAATTTTCGTAAGCCAATGTTCCATTTACAATGGTGTGGGTTACACGAGATTTAAATACGGCACCTTCAAAAGGCGACCAGCCACACTTGTATAGAATATTTTCTTTATTTACCGTCCAAGGTGATTGTAAATCCATCAACACCAAATCTGCTTTATAACCCCTACGAATGTAACCACGATTTTTAATTTGAAATAATATCGCTGGGTTATGCGCTGTTTTTTCAACAATTTTTTCCAACGAAATAAGTCCTTTATGGTACATTTCCATTAACGCAACCATAGCGTGTTGCACTAAAGGTCCGCCAGAGGGAGCTTTTGTATATACATTATTTTTTTCGTCCCAAGTATGTGGAGCGTGGTCGGTAGCAATTACATCAATACGATCATCTTTTAATGCTTTCAATAATCCTTCCCGGTCATTTTTGGTTTTCACGGCTGGATTCCATTTTATTTTAGTGCCTTTGGTTTTATAATCCTCATCACTAAACCAAAGGTGATGAATACATACTTCCGCAGTAATTTTCTTTTCTGAAAGGGGTTTTTTATTACTAAATAACTTCGTTTCTTTTGCTGTTGAAAGATGAAACACGTGTAATCTAGCTCCTGTTTTCTTAGCCAATTCAATTGCTTTTGAAGAAGACAAATAACACGCTTCTTCACTTCGTATAACTGGGTGCTTTTCTAAAGGGATGTCGTCACCATATTCTTTAATGTGCTCTTCCAAGTTTTTCTTGATTGTAGCTTCGTCCTCACAATGGGTAGAAATCAATAGCTTAGTTTTACTGAAGATGTTTTCAATTGTTTCAGGATTGTCCACTAACATATTTCCTGTAGAAGAACCTAAAAACAATTTTAATCCTGCGACTTTGGTAGGGTCAACTTTTAAAATTTCATCAAGGTTATCATTCGTACCACCAAACATAAAGCTATAATTGGCCCAAGAAGTCTCTTTAGCAAGGGTAAATTTATCTTCTAAAAGCTCAATGGTCGTAGCCTGTGGAATGGTGTTAGGCATTTCAATAAAAGTAGTAATTCCCCCAGCAACTGCAGCTTTAGATTCGCTCTCAATATCGGCTTTATGGGTTAAACCTGGCTCCCTAAAATGAACCTGATCGTCTATCATTCCCGGCAACAAATATTGACCATCTGCATCAATAATCTTCGTATCGGAAGATTTCGCACTGATACTACTGGAAATTTCTGCAATTACATCATTCTCTACAAGCACATCCCCTTGGAAAATGCTTCCTTCGTTTACAATATTCGCGTTTTTTATTAAAATGCTACTCATTTAAATTTCATTAAAATCGGTGTTGCCAAAAAGGCTTTTAAATTTCATTTTCACTACTCCAAAAATTGCTTCGGAAATAATCCCTCTATCCATTTTTGATTCGCCCCGGGTTCTATCTGTAAAAATTACGGGAACTTCTTCTATTTTAAATTTTGCTAGATACGCTTTAAATTTCATTTCTATTTGAAACGCATACCCTACAAATTGTATTTTATCCAAGTTTATTTTTTCTAGCACTCTACGCCGATAACACACAAACCCTGCCGTAGTATCGTAAATTTTCATACCAGTTACCAATCGAACGTATTTTGAAGCCGACCAAGATAGCAATACGCGATCCATAGGCCAGTTTACCACATTAACACCTTGTACATACCTGGAACCTATAGACAGATCTGCGCCGTTTTTTCTACAGGCATTATACAGACGTATTAAATCGTTTGGATTGTGGGAAAAATCTGCATCCATTTCAAAAACATATTCGTAATCCCGCTTTAACGCCCATTTAAATCCTGCTATATATGCCGTCCCCAACCCTGCTTTTTCTTTGCGTTTAAGCAAGAAAAGTTGTTCGGGATATTCGCTAAACAGGGATTCAACAGCTTCTCCAGTACCATCAGGAGAGTTGTCATCAACCACTAATATATGAAAGTCCATCCGCAACGAAAAAACATTGCGTAACAGCCGCTCTATGTTTTCAATTTCATTGTATGTTGGTATCACCACAAGGGCTTTGGACATAGCCTGCTTTTTGTGGCAAATGTACCCTTTTTTAAGCAAATAAACGTGAAGGAAATTCTAATTGAATTGCTTTTTGTCATATCTATTTTAATGTACCTTTAACTCCAAAAAGCAACAGTTGCAGTATATTGAAAGACATATTGACTCTATAGATTGGGTTATAATCACTTTAGTTATATGCTTAGTAGTTATAACCCTTGCAAAACATTTTTACCCAAGACAATTTCAGCAATTTATAACGCTACCCATAAGTGACAAATACTTTTTGGTTCAAGGGAAGTCAGAAGCTATCGTTCACCCCTTTAATATTTTGTTGTTTATAGGTCAGGTTCTTTCGGTCTCTTTGTTTATTTACTTGTTTTTCGAAGTTTTTAAGCCACAAACTACAAATACTAACGAATATCTATTTATTCAAATTTGCACCTGTTATACGGTATTCGTTTTTGTGAAATTTTGCGTTGAAAAAATTATTGGGACTGCTTTTTCATTGGATACCGCAATAAACTCTTATTTGTTTCAAAAATTAAGTTATCGAAACCTGATTTCACTTTTAATTTTCATATTAAACCTTTTTTTATATTTTATTATCGAACCCACGATTATAATTCTATTTGTTTTTCTAGCGATAATTGCAGTGTTTAACGGTATTGCACTGTTTTACAGCTACAAGACTAACAGAAATTTAATAATTAGTAATTTCTTCTATTTTATTTTGTATCTTTGCGCACTTGAAATCTCACCCTATTTTATCTTGTATAAAACGTTGGTTTAGATAGAAAAGAATTAAAAAAACTGATTTTATGAAAGTGAAAACTATTTTGGTTTCGCAACCTGAACCTAAGGTTGAAAACTCCCCCTATTTTGATCTTATTGATAGACAAAAAGTAAAAATAGATTTCAGACCTTTTATTCACGTTGAAGGGGTTCCTAGCAAAGAAGTTAGGGGTCAAAAAGTTGATTTGTCTCAGTACACGGCAATTATCTTAACGAGCAGGAATGCGGTTGATCATTTTTTCAGAATTGCTGAAGAAATGAGATTTAAAGTGCCAGATTCGTTAAAGTATTTCTGCCAAAGTGAGGCTGTTGCTTACTATTTGCAAAAATACGTAGTTTACAGAAAAAGGAAAATATACGTTGGTAAACGTACCTTTCAAGAACTGATGCCACTCGTTAAAAAATACAAGAGCGAAAGCTTTTTACTACCCTCTTCAGATAAATTAAAACCTATCGTTCCTGAATTATTAGATGAATTAGGAGTGAAGTGGAAGCAAGCTACTTTCTACAAAACGGTAGTAAGCGACTTATCTGACCTTCGTCACGTATCGTACGATATTTTAGTATTTTTTAGCCCAAGTGGAATTGTATCACTTTTGGAAAACTTTCCCGATTTTGAACAAAAAAACACAAGAATTGCTGTTTTTGGAAACACAACTGTAAAAGCTGTTACCGATAATGGCTTGCGAGTAGACATACAAGCTCCCACAACTGAAACTCCTTCTATGACGATGGCTCTTGAAAAGTATATTAAAGAGGTGAATAAAAAATAAGAAAGAGATTATTTACTTAAACCTTCTAACAAAAAAACGCGCTGTTTAATTACAGCGCGTTTTTTTTGCTTTTACTTAAATGAAGTTTATCCTTTTATAGGAGCTCCAGAAAGAATTTCATCATTTGCATAAGACTCGAATTTCTCGAAATTTCTTTTAAATGATTTTGCTAATGTTTCCGCTTTGGCGTCATATGCATCTTTATCTGCCCATGTTTCTTTTGGGTTTAGTACATCGTCCGGCACATTAGGACATTCTTTTGGCATATTCAACCCAAAAATTGGATGGTTTTCGTACGCCACATCTTCCAATTTATTGTTAAGAGCTGCTGTAATCATAGCCCTTGTATATTTAAGTTTCATACGTCTGCCGGTGCCATAAGGACCGCCTGTCCAACCTGTGTTCACCAACCAAACGTTCACGCCAGCCTCCTTCATTTTAGCACTTAACATTTCAGCATATTTTGTTGGGTGCAATGGCATAAACGGAGCACCAAAACAAGCTGAAAAGCTTGGTAACGGCTCATCAATACCAGCTTCGGTTCCAGCTACTTTAGCCGTGTACCCACTAATAAAATGATATGCGGCTTGACCCGGTGTTAATTTTGAAATAGGAGGTAATACTCCAAAAGCATCTGCCGTAAGGAAAAAAATATTTTTAGGGTTTTGCCCAATAGAAGGTTGCTGAATATTATCTATATGATAAATTGGATAACTTACCCTTGTGTTTTGTGTAATAGAGGTATCCTTAAAGTCAACATTGCCTTCACTATCCATTACTACATTCTCTAGAATGGCTCCAGGTTTAATTGCTTTATAGATATCTGGCTCTTTAGTAGCTGAAAGATCAATCACTTTTGCATAACAACCACCCTCAAAGTTAAACACAGAATTCTCTGAAGTCCAACCGTGCTCATCATCACCTATCAATTTTCTTTCAGGGTCTGCAGAAAGTGTTGTTTTTCCAGTTCCTGAAAGCCCAAAGAAAATTGCTGTTTCACCATCTTCACCAACATTGGCAGAGCAATGCATAGGCAACGTATTTTTAAATACTGGCAAAATAAAGTTAAGGGCAGAGAAAATACCTTTTTTTATCTCCCCTGTGTATCTAGTCCCTCCAATTAAGGCAATTTTTTTGCTGAAATTTAAAATAGCAAAATTATGTTGACGAGTCCCATCCGTTTCGGGGTCTGCCATAAATCCTGGGGCATTTATAATGAGCCATTCGGGATCAAAGCTATCAAGTTCTTCTTCTGTAGGACGTAAAAACATGTTATGCGCAAACATATTAGACCAAGAATACTCTGTAATTACACGAATATTCAAACGGTAGTCATCATGTGCACAAGCATAACTATCTCTTACATACACTTCTTTTTCAGAAAGATAATTTGTTACTTTTTCATATAAAGTATCAAATTTTGAAGCATCGAAAGGGATATTTATATCTCCCCACCATACTTTATCTTCGGTAACCTCATCTTTAACAATAAAACGATCTTTAGGCGAACGCCCAGTAAACTCACCGGTATTTACCGCAAGTGCACCGCTAGACGCTTCTTTACCTTGACCATTTTTTATTGCTTCGTTGTGAAGTTCTTCTGAAGAGAGTTGATAATTAATTGTTGCGTTTTTAATCCCATAATTATCCAATGAGATTTTTCGTTTAGTTTGGTTTTTATCGACCATCACTTATTTTAATTGTTGTGGGTTACAAAAATATGAAATCTGAAATAGATAACGGAAATTTAACTGTGGAATTGTAATTACTTTAACGAAAAAAATCCATAGGCCAATCGCAACCAGCCTATTATAAAAAATAACCCTCCAAGTGGAGTAATGGGGCCTAAAAAAGAAACCGCAAAAGGCAAAACCGCTTTTAACACCAATAAATAGATGGAACCCGAGAAGAAAACAATTCCGAATAGAAAAAAACGAAAGACCCATTTTCGGGTATTTTCTGAAATTGGTTTTGCAAAACCAACAACCAAAAGCGCCAAACAATGATACATTTGATAGCGCACGCCTGTTTCAAAAGTAGCAATCGCTTCGCTATCAACTAATTGTTTTAATCCGTGAGCGCCAAACGCCCCAATAGCAATGGTAATTGCTGCTAAAACGGAAGCCGTAATCACTATATTTTTATTGTAATCCCGCATTTGTCCAAGTAGATTTTAGTAAATTCGTCCAACTGAAAAAGAAATTCAAAAATACGAAAAAACCTTCCGATGCGAAACATTTTAATAATTGGCGCTGGCCGATCTGCAACGAGTTTAATACAATATCTACTTAATAAATCTGAAACTGAAAAATTAGCGCTTACCATTGGCGACCTTTCTTTAGAAAATGCTCAAAAATTAGCGGGTGATCACCCTAATGCAACTGCTATTAAGTTGGATATTTTCAATGAAGAAGAACGAAGAAAAACTGTAAAAGCAGCCGATTTGGTAATCTCTATGCTACCAGCACGTTTTCACATTGAAGTAGCAAAAGATTGCCTAGAGTTTGGCAAGCATATGGTAACTGCCTCCTATGTAAGTGATGAAATGCAAGCTTTAAATAGTGACGTAGAAAAAAAGGGACTAGTTTTTATGAACGAAATTGGGCTCGATCCCGGTATTGATCACATGAGTGCGATGCAAGTGATTGATCGCATTCGAGATAACGGTGGAAAAATGTTGTTGTTTGAATCTTTCACCGGTGGTTTAGTAGCTCCTGAAAGTGACGACAATCTTTGGCATTATAAATTTACTTGGAACCCAAGAAACGTAGTGGTTGCCGGACAAGGTGGCGCTGCTGAATTTATACAAGAAGGCACCTATAAATACATTCCATATCACCGTTTGTTCAGAAGAACGGAATTTTTAAATATTGAAGGCCACGGTCGTTTTGAAGGACTCGCTAACCGAAATTCCCTTAAATATAGAGGAGTTTACGGCCTGGAAGATGTACTTACACTATATAGAGGAACCATCCGTCGCGTCGGTTTCAGTAAAGCGTGGAATATGTTTGTACAATTAGGAATGACCGATGATGGATACACCATTCCGAACTCTGAAAATCTATCGTATCGTGATTTTGTAAACCTGTTTTTGCCCTATTCCCCAACCGATTCTGTAGAATTAAAGATGCGTCACAGTCTTAAAATAGACCAAGACGATTTAATGTGGGGGAAACTAGAAGAACTCGATATTTTCAACCCTGACAAAAAGATTGGGATTAAAGATGCTACACCTGCAAAAGCGCTTCAGAAAATATTAGAAGATAAATGGACGCTTCAACCTGAAGATAAGGATATGATTGTTATGTACCATAAATTTGGATACGAGCTGAATGGCGAAAAGAAACAAATAGACAGCCACATGGTATTAACAGGCGAAGACCAAACGTATACCGCAATGGCAAAAACGGTTGGACTTCCAGTAGCGATGGCAGCCATTAAAATTCTGAATAAAGAAATTACAACCCCAGGCGTACAACGCCCAATTAAGAAAGAGGTGTACGAACCTATTCTGGAAGAAATGGAAAAGCACGGAATTACCTTTAAAGAAAACTTTACAAAATATCTAGGATACAATCCTGATAACGTTCAAGGTTATTAAGCGAAAAAGCCCGATTCAAATGAATCGGGCTTTTTTTATTGTTTGAGTTTTTTCAGAAATTAATCTCTTCCGCCTAAAAACATACTTATAAAGTATAATAGTGTTGCCAATGATCCTAATGCAGCTACCACATACGTTCTAGCAGCCCATTTTAAGGCGTCTTCTGCACCATCGTGTTCTTGTTGCGTAAGCATATTTTCATTTTCTAACCACGCTAAAGCACGTTTACTCGCATCAAATTCTACGGGTAAAGTGATAAAAGCAAAAACAGTAGTTGCTGCGAATAAAATAATCCCGACTAAGAAAAGGGTATTTCCTAAGCCCGTCATAGACGTAGCAAACGATAATACCAATCCTGCCATAATCACAAAATTAGAGAGTTTACTAGCTACACTTACCGCTGGTACAATAGCCGATCTAAATTTTAACCAACTGTACGCCCTTGCATGCTGAATAGCGTGACCACATTCGTGTGCCGCCACTGCCGCTGCCGCTGCATTACGTTGCATATAGACAGACTCACTTAAATTTACCGTCTTTTTTCCTGGGTGATAGTGGTCTGTTAACTGTCCTGGGGTTGAAATTACCTCAACATCGCTAATACCATTATCTGCTAGCATTTTTTCGGCAATTTCCTTACCGCTCATTCCGTTTTGCAGGTGTACTTTAGAGTATTTTTTAAACTTACTTTTCAGCTTGTTGCTTACATACATACTCACCAAAAAGATGATCCCTGCTAATATATAATATCCTATCATTTCTATTGTTTTACATTTCGGCTCCGCTCAGTGTAAATAACGTAGCGAAAGCTTCTATGATTTTTTAATTGTTAAACCTAAATTCTAAACTAAATATAGCAAATACTATGCAAATGTGTTACCCAACTATATTTACAATTTTACCCGGTACTACAATTACCTTTTTAGGCGTACGACCATCGAGGTAATGCGTTGTTTTCTCGTGTGCCATTACGGCAGATTCAATTTCGTCCTTACTCATATCTAACGGCAACTCTAGCGTAAAACGCATTTTTCCGTTAAAAGAAATTGGATACTCTTTACTGCTTTCTACCAAGTGTTTTTCTTCAAACTTTGGAAATGGCGCCGTAGCAATACTTTCCTTATGTCCTAACAAGCTCCACAGTTCTTCTGAAATATGCGGCGCATATGGTGAAATCAATACCGCCAGTGGCTCCAACACGTCTCGACTGGTACATTTTTGAGCCGTCAATTCATTTACCGCAATCATAAAGGTAGAAACCGACGTATTAAAACTGAAGTTTTCAATATCTTCTTCTACTTTTTTAATGGTTTTATGCAAGCTTTTTAAGCTGTCTTTGGAAGCTGAATCATCCGTAACTTTAAAACTACCTTCCGCCCCGGTGTGGTATAATTTCCAAAGCTTTTTTAGGAAATTATGTACACCGCTAATTCCTGCAGTATTCCAAGGTTTGGCTTGCTCTAACGGCCCCAAGAACATCTCGTACATACGTAAGGTATCGGCGCCGTAGTCTTCACAAATAACATCGGGATTGACCACGTTGTATTTGGACTTAGACATTTTTTCGACTTCGCGAGAGACTTTAAAGGTTCCGTCTTCTTCGGTAATAAACTCAGCGTCTTTAAATTCTGGTCGCCAATTTTTAAATGCTTCTATGTCTAATTCGTTTGATGTGTTTACGAATGAAACGTCTGAATGAATAGATGAAAAATTTAAGGAATATAAGTTTCGTTTTTCTCCAATATCTATAATTGAAGAGTCTAGAAAAGAGAAATCTTCCTTTTTATTAAAAGTAACTATAACTAGTTTTTTTACATCTTTTGTTTCAATTATTGCTTTACGCCTATCTCTCAAAAACTGTTCATTAGAGGTCGCAGAATTAAAAATATCCTTTTCTAACTCACTATCTGTAAATGTTATAGAATCTAACCTATAAACAAAAGCACTCTCCCCCAAAATCATACCTTGGTTGATCAGCTTTTTAAAGGGTTCTTCAACGGGTAACACCCCACGATCGTGTAAAAATTTCACCCAAAAACGGCTGTATAACAAGTGTCCGGTCGCATGTTCGCTTCCGCCGACATATAAATCGACGTTTTGCCAATAGTCCATTGCCTCTTGGCTGGCTAAAGCATCGTCATTGTTCGGGTCCATATACCGGAACATATAACAACTACTTCCTGCCCAACCCGGCATAGTGTTTAATTCCAATGGAAAAACGGTTTCATCATCCACGTTGACATTAGCAACCACTTCATTTTTTTGTGTGTCCCACGCCCAAACATCGGCGCGTCCTAATGGCGGCTCGCCGTCTTCGGTAGGTAGGTAAGCGGAAACTTCAGGTAAAGTTAGTGGCAAATATTTTTCGTCAATTAATTGCGGCAATCCATTTTTGTAATACACTGGAAAAGGTTCACCCCAATAGCGCTGACGACTAAAAACCGCATCGCGTAATCGGTAATTAATTTTTCCTTTCCCAGCGTCTTTTTGTTCCAACGCTTCAATTACTTTATTGGTGGCGGCTTTGTATTGTAATCCGTTTAAGAAATCACTGTTGGTTATAACCGTTTTGTCTTTATCTGAAAAAGCATCTTCGGAAATATCAATCCCTTCAAAAATATTCGGGATTGGGATATCAAAATGACGTGCAAAATCGTAATCACGTTGATCGCCACAAGGAACACTCATCACGGCACCCGTTCCGTAGCCCGCCAATACGTAATCGCCAATCCAAATAGGAATAGATTCTCCACTAAAAGGATGCTCGGCATACGCTCCAGTAAACACTCCAGAAATGGTTTTTACATCGGCCATTCGTTCGCGTTCGCTGCGTTTTGCAGTCGCTTCAATGTAGGCTTCTACGGCAGCTTTTTGAGCATCGGTGGTTATTTTTGACACCAGATCGTGTTCTGGCGCGAGTGTCATAAAGCTAACTCCAAAAATAGTATCTGGACGCGTGGTGAAGACTTCAATGGTTTCGTCGTGATCTTTTACATCAAACGTCACACTCGCTCCTTCACTTCTACCAATCCAGTTGGTTTGCGAATCTTTAAGCGGCTGTGGCCAATCGATACCGTTCAGCCCATCTAATAAACGCTGTGCATACGCGGTAATGCGCATACTCCATTGCTTCATTTTTTTCCGAACTACAGGATAGCCGCCACGTTCGGAAACGCCGTTTACTATTTCATCGTTCGCTAATACCGTTCCTAATTGCGGACACCAATTTACTTCGGTTTCGGCTAAATAGGTTAATCGGTATTGTAATACTATTTCTTGTTGTTTTTCAGAAGAAAATTTATTCCATGCTTCCGCAGAAAAAGGTTCTACATCACTATCGCAGGCTGCATTAACTTTTGTGTTTCCTCCAGAAGTGAAGATTTCTTCTAATGCTGAAATCGGCTTCGCTTTGTCCGCTTCATAATCATACCAACTTTCAAAAAGCTGCATGAAAATCCACTGCGTCCATTTGTAATATTCCGGATCTGAAGTCCGAACCTGACGGCTCCAATCGAACGAAAAGCCAATTTTATCCAATTGCTCACGGTAACGAGCTATGTTTTCTCTAGTTGTCTTTTTAGGATGTTGCCCAGTCTGAATAGCGTACTGCTCTGCCGGTAACCCAAAACTATCATACCCTTGCGGATGCAATACATTAAACCCTTTATGGCGTTTGTAACGCGCATAAATATCACTGGCTATATACCCAAGTGGATGCCCAACGTGCAGTCCGGCACCAGAAGGATAGGGAAACATATCCAGTACGTAATATTTAGGTTTTTCGCTATTATTTTTAGCTTGGAAGGTTTGGTTTTTGGCCCAATATGCCTGCCATTTGTCTTCAATTTTATTAAAGTCGTATTTGCTCATCGCTACCGTTTGAAAATAGGTGGCAAATTTACGGCTATTGTACGAAAGACAAAAGTTTAAACGTTGGATAAAAAGACAGGTGCTCGAAGACGGGTGGCTGAAGAAAAAAGTAAACAAAATTTGTTGTCTATATTCTATATTCTCTTTTCTAGCAGCAAAGCGGTCTATACCTATAATTATATTATTGCGTTTACTTAAATCATTGTACTTTTACAAAACAAAATAGAACACTATCTATGGCATCATCTTTTGAAAAATATCAAAAACGCAGGTTGATTTCTTCTTACTTTTCGGTAGTAATTAGTATTTCGCTTGTCTTATTTTTATTGGGATTGTTAGGGTTGTTGGTGCTAAACACCAAGAAAGTTGCCGATCATTTTAAAGAGCAA
>NZ_CAXBCK010000057.1:0-21415 GCF_963974425.1 uncultured Marixanthomonas sp. | reverse complement strand
TTAAAAAATAAAATATTATATTTGAAGAACTGGACTAGTGCTTTTCATAGGACACGTTGTTGTAACACGTTTTTATTTATAATAATTTCGAGATTCGCTCAATTTCGGCTCTCATATTCAATTCTGATTTTTCTTCTATCGAATATCCTTCTGCAACTATTTCAAAACATCTATCGTGAAAGAAGAATATAAAATGTTCGTATTTCGAAAAAAGCTCATCTTTATGATAAGGATGAACAGAATTCATTTTTATAAGCTCTTTAATCCATTCAGAGTCTATAACCTTTTGAATTGAATATGGCTCAAGTCCTAACTCATATAATGGATGTCCGCTTATTGCTTCATCATTCGGACTTCCAAATTTGAATTGTGCAAAACGGTCAAATTTTACTGTTACAATTCCTTCGTCGTCTTCGGTTCTCATATGGATTGTCGTTCCGTCCCAATTTGGGTCTACATTACTAACATAAAAAATCAAATACAGATTATGTTCGTTTGATAGAATTGTTGGTGTTGGTGCACCAACGTCAATTTGAAATTTTTCTGTTATCTGTTCTATTCTCATTATCCTTTTAAATCTTTTATGTATTTCAAGAAATTCACAAGATGTTGCTCAGAATGAATCTTCATTAAATCACAGAAATGCCATTTTGCGTTTTTCTCGGTTGTATTTTCAAAACACCATTTAACTTCAAGTAAATCCTTTATAATATCCGTTAAATCGTCAATCGCGTCTCCGGTTACTAAATCCGCATCTGGAACAATCTTATGGGATTCCCAAACTGAATGATACCAACCGAAATTTGGAAAATTTGATTCCACATTTTTCTTTATGGATTCATATTCGAAGTCTGGTTCTTCGTCATAATCTCCATCATCAAATTCTGCGTTTAAATTAAGATATTCAGAGTAAATTTCGACTAACAGTTTTTGAATTTCGTCAGTCTTATTTTCGGATTCCACATTAGGTTTTGTTCCAAATTCCGTAATGCGATTTATAAGGTTTTTTAGTTTACTCAAAGTTTGTTCTTAAATGTGTTACAACGTAGGTATAAACACTATTGCGTTTATATCTATTATATATTTCACTGTAAATATAAAGAATCTAAAGGATTTACAATTTTCTTCAAATGATCACTAGCTACATGAGTATATATTTCAGTGGTTTTTGTGCTTTTATGCCCTAATAATTGCTGTATATATCGTAAATCAATTCCATCCTCTAATAAATGTGTCGCAAAACTATGCCGTAGCATATGAGGCGTTACTCGCATCATTATACCAGCACGTTTTGCCGCTTTTCTTACAACGGTTGCTACACTAGTTTCACTATAAGGCTGTCCATTAACACCTTCAAACAAATACACAGAAGGCTTCCATTCCTTATAATAATTGCGTAATTGCTGAAGTAAGGCTTGAGATAGCAAAGTATGTCTCTCTGTATTTCCCTTCGCACCTTTAATAGAGATTAAGTTTCTTTCACTATTTATATCATGAAGAGTAAGCTTTATAAGTTCAGAGCGACGTAAACCCGCACTATATAAAGATGCAATAATGCAACGGTGTTTTAAGTTTCCTGTACTATCAATCATGGACTTAATTTGCCCTTTACTAAGCACTTTGGGTAATTTCTTTTCTTTACGAGGCCGCTCTATATGGTAAAATCGGTGCGGCATACCCAAAACTATTTCGTAATAAAATTTAATGGCATTGATGCTCTGGTTAATGTAAGAGTTAGATTTATTAGTACGCAACAAATAAAGAAGATACTCTCTAATAGCACGCTCATCTAATGCGTCTATAGCAATATTTGGAAAATAATTAATGAACTTTTCAAAACAGGAAATATAGGTTTTAGCAGTGTTCAAAGCATAGTTTTTAAGTTCCAGCTTATTTAAATAGGCTTCCGGACAAATACGCCCAGCAGTTTTAGCATGGTTTGTGGTGTAAGTGGCCAATATAAAAGGAACAGCGGTAACTGGTTTAGGCGTATTTTTAAAAAAGTGTGTTGTATTTACCCAAGCAACACCTTTAAAACGATTGAAAATAGCATCCAAATGCTGTTTTGTATTGGGAGTATATGCCATCTTGTACTTACTTGACCAAGCATAATCTAGTAATGAATGTGTAATAGCCTCAAGCGTAGGATCCTGTTGATGAATAATGCCTATGCATCTTTTATTATCTATCAATAAATGTCGAATGGTAATAGTTCTGTGAATTTTTGAATGCATATATCAAAAATTAGATTTTAAAAAATAAGAAATCGTTTATTAACCGTATAACAAACGAGTAATAATCGTATATTTACTAGTATGAATAAAAAATGTCCCGTTTGTAATCAACTAATTAAAGGAAGAAGTGATAAGCGTTTTTGTAGTGAATCCTGTAAAAGCAGCTACCATTATGAAAAACGACAAGATACTGAAGCATTTTATTTAGAAGTAGACAAGCAGCTTAAAACAAATAGAAAGATATTAAAAGCCTATAATAAAAAAGGATTTTCAACGGTAAAGAAAGAAGAATTGCTAAAGGAAGGATTTAATCCTAAATATTTCACCCATTACTGGAAAAACAAAAAAGATGATTTGTATCTATTTGTTTATGATTTTGGATTTATGAATCTCAAAAACGAAAAAAAATATCTTATCGTAAATTGGCAACCTTATATGAAGGAATAAATAGCCTATGCCCTACCCTACTAACCAATTCATAAAGATGTTTCTATAATAATGGTGGTAATTTTACCTTCTAAAAACTCAAGCTTTTTAGGTTTCGGGTCATCCTATCATAACAGAGCATAATTGAAATTAATTATCTACATCCTCTGTTTATTTAAAAATATGAATTATACGTTTGAGCAATATAATTCTTTGGAGAGGTAGAATGTGAAGTGCCTAAAAATAAAATCGTAAAACTCATAGCTTTTGGAGAAAGTAAACTATCAGGTAGGTGTTGGATAGTGACTGATTAGAAAAAGAAAGAATTGAGGATTATATTATTCAATTAAATCTTTTAAATCTATTCTAAAGAAATTAGCTAAATCTAAAAGCGTTTCAACAGTAGGATTTGTTTCTGCTCTTTCAATCCTTCCTATTTGATTTGCTGACTTCCCGATTTCTAACCCCAATTCAAATTGAGAGAGATTCTTTTTTGATCTTTCTAATTTTACTTTTGCACCTATTTTAATCAGTAGGTTAGTAAGTTCCTTTTCTTTCATTCCCTAAAAGTTGCAGAAGTAAACTGATTTTTTCAACACATATATGTGTTAATTAAAATTAATTACTATATTTGTTTGAATAACATATATTTGCGAAACTTCTTGCAGTAACATATTAGAAGCATTCGCTTTGAATCTCGCTTTTGAAAACTGGTAATTTTTATACGACGAGATGATAAGTGTAAATGCTCACGACCCGGGGCGTGGGCTTACTTATTGTCGTAAGGTATACCAGTACCTCAAAAGCATAAGTGGAGACCTGCGCCCTTTTGTATTTTGGCACTTCTTTTCTCTATTCAAAGCTCTTGTTCTTCTTTAAAGAAGCTTTGCAATATAAAAGTACCCTATTATGCCAAAAGATGAATTTAAGCTTTTAAAAAAGGGATATCCCACTGCCCTTGCCAGTATCTATGCAACCTATCGAAGGCGTATCTTCTGGGTGGGATGGCAACAGCTAAAGGATAGCTTCGTCATTGAATCCCTCGTGCAGGACACGTTCCTTAAACTATGGACGCACCGTGACCGGATAGAAAGCGCAGACCATATGTATTATTTCCTGTGCTTTGTGATGCGGCGCGAATGCATCTCCTATTATACCAAGCCCAGGACTCGCTTTCAAAGGATGGTACACTCTTTAGATCAGTATGAGAACTATCAAGACTATATGGCCGGGTACAATCCCTTGTCCGATATAGAAGATCTCAAACAGCAACAACATCAGCAAGAACGCTTTGAGCGCATTAAAAAAATATTGCCCCTGCTTGATACCGAGAAACAACATCTTTTGAAACTCTGCCTGAAACACGGTTTTCATTACAAGGCCATTGCAACTGCTATGGGCACGGGCATCACCGAGACCGCCAACAAAGTAAAGAAAACCATTGAAGAGATTAAGAAGATAGTGGACAATGGATATACCTTGGAAGGCTCGGGCAAAACACATGCATCAATAAAGCTACAGGGCGAGATGACAGAAAAGCAACGAGAGGTGCTTCGCTTGCGACTGGAAGCCAAACACTCCTTTACTGCTATCGCCACGGAGCTACAGCTATCCCAAAAAGAGGTACACCAATCCTTTATGGCAGCCTACCGATTATTACAAGAACAAGAAACTCAGCACTACCAATCCGCTTGATTATGGAAACGATGAAACTCACCCGTAAAATACAACTGCTGATCGACCTTCCCACAAAAGAAGAACGGAAAGAGACACTTGACACGCTTTATGGGTGGCAGAACCGATGTTTTCGGGCAGCCAACCTTATTGTCTCCCACCTATATGTACAAGATATGATCAAAGAGTTTCTGTACCTCTCTGAAGGGGTACGCCACAAACTAGCCGATCAAAAGAAAGACGAGCTTGGGATATTGAACCGTTCTGGTATAAACACCACCTATCGTTTGGTGTCAGATCGCTTTAAGGGAGAGATGCCCACCAACATCCTGTCCTGTCTCAATATGGCACTGCATTCCACTTTTAAAAAAGAACGGGATGCGTATTGGAAAGGGGAACGCTCTTTAAAAAACTTTCGAAGGGATATGCCCTTTCCCTTTAGTATGGAGGGAGTGAGTAAAATCGCTTATATCCCTGAGAAAAAAGCATTCTGTTTTAGGCTCTTTGGCATCCCCTTACGAACCCATCTGGGAAAAGACTTTACCGACAAGAAAAAAATATTGGAACAGGCAGTGGAAGGAACAACCTCTATTTATACTTCCCACTTACAGCTCAAAGACGGCAAGGTATTTTGGCTGGCTGTCTTTGGGATTGAGAAAGAAAACAACAACGTAAAACCAGAGGTAATAGCAGAGGCATCCCTTTCTTTGGAGTACCCTATTACGGTAAAAGCGGGCAGCAATAGAAGAACCTTTGGCACCCAAGAGGAGTTCCTCTACCGAAGGCTTGCCATTCAGGCCGCTAGAAAACGTGCACAGTCCGGAGCTAAATACAGCAAGCCTGGAAAAGGGCGTAAACGTAAGCTCAAAGCCGTAAAAAAGTTTGAACGAAAGGAACGTGACTATGTGAACTACCGTATGCACGTATACAGTAGGGAGCTAATTGATTTTTGTGTAAAGCATCAGGCAGGTACGCTCCTGCTATTGGATCAAAAAGAAAAAGAGGGCATCGCCAAAGACAAAGAGTTTGTCTTTCGCAATTGGGGGTATTACGGACTGCTTGAAAAGATACAATACAAAGCTAAAAAGGCAGGCATCGAGGTACTTATATAACGACTATTTTGCGAAGCGAGGGTGCTTGTACACCCGTAGGGTGGGGTCTAGCCGAGGCACCCACTAAGTGTCCAAAGAAAGCACATACAATGCGTGGGCTCTCTTATTTTTTTTAAAGGGAGCTCAGATATATAATGTAAAATAAGCTATTGTTTAAAACGTCTTTTCCAGACAGATTTTTGAATATGTTCGCCGAAGGTCTTCTTTTTCCTTAAAATTGGTTTTCACGGAAATTTGTCGCAAAAAAGAGCCTATTTTCAGGGGTTTTCAAGGCGTTTGACGCAAATTCACGAAAAAGTAAAAAACCACATAGTTTTAATTAATTGAAAATTAACGTATTAAAAAACGTAACATCGCAGCGCGTGTTACCCTCTTGCTTCTCATTTTTGTCCGCTCGCGGACCAAAATTTCAAACGAGTTGACCTAAAAAAGCCAACCGCTTTTTTTAAACGATTCAAACAAAAAAAACAAAACTTCTTTATTTTTTTTTAAACTAACGAATTGAAATTATAATATACCGCTATCTACAAAACTGTAGTATTGTCCATCGGGAACTAAGATAAGGTGATCTAAGAGTTTAATGTCAAATATTTCTGCGGCTGTTTTTATTTTTTGAGTGAGGCGTTTATCCGCTTCACTGGGTTTTAACGTGCCACTGGGATGGTTATGCAAAAGGATAACTGCTGTGGCTAAACTTTTCAGCAGTACAGCAAATACAATACGGATATCTACTAATGTTCCAGTAATGCCTCCTTTAGAAACTTCATAAATACCCTTTACCTTATTACTGTTGTTAAGCAATATTATTTTAAAAGACTCATAGAGGGCAATGGTATTTTGGTTCCAATGGGAATAAGCCAACTCCGCAGCACTTTGTGAGGAAGTAATGGAAAGTAGAATATTGGACTGAAGATTACCACTGTAAGAAAGTGTAATTTCATTGATATGGCTCAAGGTAATTTTTTCATTATCTGACTCAAAAGCACCTTCTGGAAAATTAGATTTACTTATTGTATCTTGAGCGTGTGCCTTTTTTTGTTTTAAGTTTTTTTCTGTTGGAATACTATTAGCTGTTTTCATAATTTGAGATTTTTAGATTTACTTCCCGTAGCGCCGTCACGGTACCTTTTTTTGTTGCTGAGATGCATTAGAATATTTTGGATTGAAGAGGACTTATAAAAGGGAGTAAGCGACCGGTTATGCAGTCCGGTCAACTCCAAAATATTCTTCTTTTGCTGTCAAAAAGAGGAAACGGGATAGGGAAGAAAGGGTTCTAATAGGTAGCTTATAAAGCAGTTAAGATAAGAAAACTAAAGCAAAAGGGAAGTCTTAAAAATTATTTATATCAGTTTAAATAGTTTTAATTATAGGAAAATTGTATTTTTATTCAGTCTTGAAGGTGTCAAATTACTTTAAGCAAGTTCATTAAAAATGGTAGTTAATCGGTCAGTTGAAAAACTCAACACTTCCTTTAACACATAAGAATACTACTCATTGCGTGGCTTTACGGTAATACTGTAGTAGTTACAACTCGAGAGGACATAATCCTGGCAAGGTCACAACATTAAATAAACCACGCTCCTAAGAGCGTGGTTTTGTTTTTTAAAGGAAAATTGAGCTTGCTCAAAAAAAGCTTCAATTTTCTATTCCTCACTTGCTATTTCAAAAATTAGTACCTTTGTATTTAATATGAAACA
Source organism: uncultured Marixanthomonas sp. (assembly GCF_963974425.1). Classification (NCBI taxonomy): domain Bacteria; kingdom Pseudomonadati; phylum Bacteroidota; class Flavobacteriia; order Flavobacteriales; family Flavobacteriaceae; genus Marixanthomonas; species uncultured Marixanthomonas sp. Next base: position 14,272 of record NZ_CAXBCK010000057.1, on the reverse strand, counting down.
ATTTATCCACAAATTAGGTGCAGTTTCCTTGGCATTTTTAGTGCTCTTCACTACGATGTCATTCACTGTAAACATGCACTATTGTGGAGAAATGCTAGTTGATTATAGTTTTACACAGCACGTTAAGACTTGTGGTATGGAGATTCAAACTTCTCCAGAAAGTTGTGACTCCAATATCACTAAAGACTCTTGTTGTAAAGACAAGCAATTAATTGTAGAGGGAGAAGATAACTTAAAGCTTTCATTTGAAAACCTCTCTCTAGAGCAGCAAACCTTCATAACTACTTTTGTTTATTCTTACATAGACCTTTTTGAGACCGTTGAAGAAAGTAACGATTCTTTTAAAGATTACTCCCCACCCTATCTCATAGAAGAGATTTCCCTTTTACACCAGACGTTTCTTATTTGATATTTTAGACAGTACTCATTTTACTCTTTAGCAAACTACCTAAAGAGCAAACCCTTTTGTTTGTGACCTTGTCACAAGCTTGTTTAACTGTTTAATTATCAAACTTTATGCTGAATAAAAGCATCAAATTTTTAATAGAAAACAAACTAGTAGCAGTTTTATTACTCGTTTTATTTGTCGGTTGGGGTATTGTTACCGCTCCTTTTAATTGGGATACTGGTATCTTACCAACAGACCCAGTGGCTGTTGATGCCATTCCAGATATTGGTGAAAATCAACAGATTGTCTTTACTAAATGGCAAGGACGATCGCCACAGGATATTGAAGATCAAATAACGTATCCATTAACTACTTCGTTACTTGGTATTTCTGGGGTAAAAACCATCCGTAGCTCGTCTATGTTTGGCATTTCGAGTATCTATATCATTTTTGAAGAAGATGTAGAATTTTACTGGAGCCGAAGTCGGATTCTTGAAAAATTAAACTCTCTCCCTTCCGGGTTACTTCCTGAAGGAGTTAACCCTTCATTAGGTCCCGATGCAACCGGATTAGGACAAATTTTCTGGTACACTTTAGAAGGTCGCGATAAAGATGGCAATGTTACTGGCGGTTGGGATTTACACGAACTACGAAGCATTCAAGATTACTATGTAAAATATGCACTTTCCTCTGCCAGCGGTGTTTCTGAAGTAGCTTCCATCGGTGGTTACGTTCAAGAATATCAAATTGACGTAAACCCTGAATTAATGCGCCAATACAACATTAGTTTAGACCAAGTAGTATCAGCTGTAAAACAAACCAACCAAGATATTGGGGCACAAACATTAGAAATTAATAAAGCCGAATACCTGGTGCGAGGCTTGGGCTATATTCAATCGATTGATGATATTGAAAATGCGGTCATTACTTCCAAAGATTTTACTTCTATTCGCATCAATGAGATTGCAAAAGTTAGTTTAGGTCCCGAAACCCGTCGAGGGATTTTGGACAAAGAAGGTGCCGAGGTTGTTGGCGGAGTGGTTGTTGCTCGTTATGGCGCCAACCCAATGGAAGTGATTAACAATGTGAAAGACAAAATAAACGAACTCAGTGCCGGGCTTCCTTCCAAAACATTTTCCGATGGTCGTACATCACAACTTACTATTGTCCCTTTCTATGATCGAACCGAATTAATTCAAGAAACCCTTGGCACCTTAAACGAAGCTTTGACCTTAGAAATCCTAATAACCATTTTGGTTATCGTAATTATGGTTTTTAATCTTCGAGCGTCCATTCTTATTTCAGGATTATTACCCGTTGCTGTATTGATGGTTTTTATCGCCATGAAAATATTCAATGTAGATGCAAACATTGTTGCACTTTCGGGTATTGCCATTGCTATTGGTACGATGGTCGATGTTGGGGTGATTCTTTCAGAAAATATTATTAGGCACCTAGAAGAAAACAAAAACAAACTTCCTATAAACAATGTAGTGTACAATGCAACTTCTGAAGTTTCCGGAGCCATTCTTACCGCTGTATTAACAACTATTATCAGTTTTATACCAGTATTTACAATGGTCGGTGCCGAAGGGAAGCTGTTCCGTCCATTGGCTTTTACGAAGACCATGGCGCTTACGGCTTCTATTATTGTAGCTCTGTTCTTAATTCCACCATTTGCTGCGTTTCTTTTCAGAAAGAAAAACATACAGTCTGTTTTCGGCCATATTTTGCATTCTATATTATTACTTATCGGAATCGTAGCCATTGCTTATGGGTATTGGTTAGGACTTATCCTTATCGCTTTTGGAGCAACTGGTTTCTTAAAAAACCCAAAAGTTGCAGCTCGTTTTTCTGAAAAATTAGTACTGCGAGAACAGCGAATCAATACGATTAACATTATTATTTCAGCTATAGCGATCGTCTTTCTATTAGCTGAATATTGGCGCCCATTAGGATTTGACCGTAGCCTGATTATGAATTTATTATTTGTAAGCCTTATCTGTTTTGGACTGCTGGCTGTATTCTGGATTTTTATGCGGTACTACACCCGAATTTTAAATTGGTGCCTACAAAACAAAGCATTGTTCTTATCCGTCCCTGCCGTTATCGTTATTCTAGGGTTTTTAATTATGAAAAACACCGGAAAAGAGTTTATGCCATCGCTAAATGAAGGTTCCTTCCTATTGATGCCCACTTCCCTACCCCATGCGGGTGTAGAAGAAAACAAACGGGTGTTACAACAATTAGATATGGCCGTTGCCAGTATTCCTGAAGTTGAAACCGTAGTCGGCAAAGCTGGCCGCACCGAGTCAGCCCTCGACCCTGCGCCACTTTCCATGTATGAAAACATCATTCAATACAAATCGGAATACATGCTGAATGAAGCTGGAAGCCCCCAACGTTTCAAAATAAATGACGATGGCTTTTTTGTACTGAAAAATGGTAGTCTGATTGAAAATGTCAATACAAATGTTAGTTCGAGCGCAGTTGAGGACACTGAAACGAGCAAATACAACACCTCGACTGCAATTGATGTAACAAGAGAACAATTAATTCCAGATGAAGACGGCGAATACTTCCGAAATTGGCGTCCTGAAATTCAATCGCCAGACGATATTTGGAATGAAATTGTAAAAGTCACCAAATTACCGGGTGTTACCTCAGCCCCAAAATTACAGCCTATAGAAACCCGTTTGGTCATGTTACAAACTGGGATGCGAGCACCTATGGGTATTAAGGTTAAAGGCCAAGATTTAAAACAAATTGAAGCCTTTGGCATGCAGCTGGAAACTATTTTAAAGCAAGTGGAAGGTGTAAAAGAACAAACTGTTTTTGCCGACCGCATTGTGGGTAAACCTTATTTGCTATTAGATATTGACAGAAATAAGTTAGGCAGGTACGGTATTTCCATTGAAACCGTACAGCAAACCTTACAAGTAGCCATTGGCGGTATGCCGTTAACGCAAACTGTAGAAGGCAGGGAACGCTATTCGGTTCGTGTTCGGTATCCAAGGGAGTTACGGGAAAATCCAACCGATTTAAAAAACATCTATGTTCCGGTTGAAGGTGGAAGTCCTGTTCCGTTAGGGGAATTGGTTGATATTCGCTACGAGCAAGGACCGCAGGTGATAAAAAGTGAAGACACCTTTTTAGTGGGCTATGTGCTTTTCGATAAGCTGGATGGTTTTGCTGAAGTGAATGTGGTGGAAAAAGCACAACAAGCGATTCAAGACAAAATAGATTCAGGCGAATTAACCGTTCCAAAAGGGATTAATTATCAATTTACGGGAACGTATGAAAATCAAGTTCGAGCTGAGAAAACACTTTCTGTAGTTGTTCCATTAGCGTTATTGATTATTTTTTTAATCCTGTATTTTCAATTTAAATCGGCAGCTACTTCTTTTATGGTGTTTAGCGGAATAGCTGTTGCTTTCGCCGGTGGGTTTATAATGATTTGGCTGTACGGACAAGAATGGTTTTTAAATTTTGGGTTTTTCGGAGAAAATCTGCGAGATCTTTTTCAAATGCACCCAATAAATTTAAGCGTAGCTGTATGGGTTGGTTTTATTGCATTGTTCGGTATTGCAACCGATGATGGTGTAGTGATGGCCACCTACCTTACCCAAACATTTAAAAGAAATGTTCCTACCACTAAACAACAAATACGAAACGCTGTAATTGAATCTGGACAGAAACGAATTCGTCCTTGTTTAATGACGACGGCTACAACAATTCTCGCCTTGTTACCTATTTTAACAGCAACAGGTCGCGGAAGCGATATTATGATCCCGATGGCGATTCCTAGTTTTGGTGGGATGCTTATTGCATTAATCACCCTATTTGTAGTTCCAGTATTGTATAGTTGGCGTGCGGAAACAGTTCTTTCTAAGAAGCAAAGGATTGAGAATAATGAATCAAGACCTAAAAACGAATTAAAATGAAAACAATAAAAATTAATATGACAAATAGGTTTGTCCTGATTCTCGTTGCTTGTTTTCTGAGTCAAGTAAGCAGTGGGCAAGACTTGGAAAGCTATATTCAAGAAGCACAGCAAAACAATCCTGATATTCAGGCAGTGGAATTGCGGTATAACATTTCAGAAGAAAAAGTAAATGAAAGCAACACACTTCCGAATACTGAAGTGAGTGCCGGATATTTTATTAGTGAGCCCGAAACCCGTACCGGAGCACAAAAGGCACGGTTTTCGGTTAAGCAGATGATTCCGTGGTTTGGTACATTTTCAGCACGAGAGGAATATGCTACTTCGATGGCCGAAGCTGATTATGTAAAACTTGCTATTTCAAAACGTAAGTTGGCTTTATCGGTTTCTGAAACGTATTATCAGTTATACGCCTTACAAGCAAAGCAAAACATTTTAGATGAAAACATTGAGCTTTTAAAAACCTATAAAGAATTGGCGCTAACTTCGGTTGAAGTTGCCAATGCTTCAGCGGTAGATGTTTTAAAATTACAAATAAGACAAAACGAATTGCTTCAGAAAAAAGAAGTGTTGCGACAAGATTTTATAGCAAAACAAAGTGCGTTCAATACGCTTTTAAACAAAAATAAAGAGGCTTCGGTTACTGTGGTAGATTCGTTGTTTCTTCCTTCAAAAAAAATAACTTCGGAAGTGAAAAACCTAAACCTTCATCCTGAATTATTACAATATGATAAATTATATGAGTCTGTCGCTTTTTCTGAAGAACTGAATCAAAAAGAGTTACAGCCTAATCTAGGAGTAGGTTTGGATTATATTCCGGTTGCCGAGCGGCCCGATATGAATTTTACCGATAACGGAAAAGATATTGTCATGCCTATGGTTTCGGTATCTATCCCCATCTTTAATTCAAAGTACAAATCCATTTCAAAACAAAATAAGCTGAAACAACAGGAAATCACAGCACAGAAAGAAGAGCAAAAAAACAAACTCGAAAATGCCTTGAAAGCCACGCAAAGTAGGTTGGAAACAGCACGAATAACCTATAACACACAACAAAAAAACTTACAGCAAGCAAAAGATGCAGAAGAAATCTTGATTAAAAACTATGAAACTGGCACTATTGATTTTAATGACGTTTTGGACATTCAAGAGTTGCAGTTAAAATTTGGAATCAACAGCATTGAAGCTATTAAAGAATATTACGTACAGTCCGCAAACATTAACTATTTAACCAACTAAGATGGAAAAGGATTTTTATATAAAAAATATGGTTTGTAATCGGTGTATTAAGGTCGTTCGTGATGAGTTGGAAGCCGCTCAATTTGATGTAATTCAAGTAGAGTTGGGAAAAGTAACCCTACAAGTAGAGAAAGATGAAACTATAAACGACAAGGTCAATAGTGTTTTAACCAAAAATGGGTTTTCATTACTAACCAAAATAAATGAACAAGTAGTTGAAAAAGTAAAAGTAACAATCCTATCGCTTTTTAAAGAACTACCCCTTCAACTAAAAGAAAAATTATCTGAGTATTTATCAAAAAAATTACATCTAGAATACTCAAAAATAAGTAAGCTTTTTTCGTACACCGAAAAAATAACCATTGAAAAGTATTTCATCAAAGTTAAAATAGAAAAGGTAAAAGAGTTGATTCAGGTTGGAGAATTAAATTTCACGCAAATAAGTCAATTATTGGATTACAGTAACGTAAACCACCTAAGTTCTCAGTTTAAAAATGAAACAGGAATGAGTCTAACGCAATACAAAGCTATGGATCAAAATTTTCGAAATCCTTTAGACCAAATTGTATAGATAATAACCATAATTATGGAACAAACCACTGACAATCAAAATTACCTTTGTAAGGTCCTTGAAAAAAGGAGAAGCATCTATTTGATAATTTTATTAATTCCATGCAGAGGCAAAGCTTTCTAAGAAAGAAAAAAGAAGCGCTAACATTTAAAAATCACCTATAAATCATACCATTAAGTTATTAAAATAAATAAGCAACTATGAATAATTTTCTAAAACAATGGGGCGAGGCAGCCTATACGACCACCGGATTCTTCTGGATGGCACTTTGGGCATTTATCTTAGGGTATATTATTAGCAGTATGATACAAATTTTTGTGACCGAAAAAGGCATGCAAAAAGCTATGGGTGAAAAAGAAAGTAAAGGTTTATTGCTAGGCACCTTCTTTGGTTTTATTAGCAGTTCATGCAGTTTTGCAGCCTTGGCTTCAACAAAAAGTATTTTCAAAAAGGGAGCTAGTTTCATTTCCTCTATTGCTTTTTTACTGGCGTCTACCAATTTGGTTATTGAGTTAGGAATCATTATTTCCATCTTCTTAGGGTGGCAATTTGTCGTTGGCGAATATGTAGGAGGCATTTTGCTAATCTTGATTTGTTGGATCCTAATCCGTGTTATAAATCCTAAAAAATTAATTAAAAAAGCAAGAAAGAATCTTGAAAATGAAGATGACGATCAAATCGACGATTCTAAGGATTGGAAAAAACAAATTCAAAAAGAAAGCAGTTGGGCAAGGGTAGCTAAAAAATACAAAATGGAATGGCAGATGGTGTGGAAGGATGTCACAGTAGGCTTTACTATTGCTGGTATTGTCGCAGCTTTTGTACCCGATTCATTTTTTCAGACACTTTTTATAAATAGTGGCCAAGGCAATACAGACTTTACCTTTTTAGAAATCCTAGAACATATTATTATAGGGCCTGTTGCTGCATTTTTAACTTTCATTGGATCTATGGGTAATATTCCGTTAGCTGCGTTGCTGTTTGGCAAGGGTGTAAGCTTTGCAGGAGTAATGGCCTTTATTTTTAGTGATTTAGTAGTGTTTCCAGTTTTGCGCATCAATGCAAAATACTATGGCTGGAAAATGTCACTTTTTATAGTATTTCTTCTTTTCACTGCTTTAATAGGTACTTCGCTTGCTTTGCATTATAGCTTTGACTTGTTCAATATTTTACCGGATCCTTCCCAAGTAAAAATTCAAGATAGTGAGTATTTCAAAATAGATTATACCTTCTTTTTAAATATTATTTTTCTACTTATTTCAGGATATCTTATTTATTTGGGCTTTTTCAAGAAAAAGGATGTGGATCATAACATGAGCGAAATGGCACCCAAAAGTCAATTGCTGGAAAACATTTTAAAATATGCAGCCTTCATCTGCTACCTTTGGTTAGCTGGCGGTTTGCTTGTTAAATTCTTTATTCAATAATATGAAACACACCTATCACATACACGGAATGACGTGTAACGGATGTCGGTCACACGTTGAACAAACCTTGTCTAAGGTTTTCGGGGTGAGCCAAGCTCAAGTAGACTTAGAAAAGGAAGAAGCTGTTATTACAATGGAAAACCACATTCCTATTACAGCTTTTCAAAAAGCATTAGAGGATGATGGTGGATCGTATAGTATACATCCAGAAGGAGAAAAGCCGAAAGAAAATGGAAATAAGACTAGAAATACTAAGGAAACGACTTCAGTAGCTAAAGGAACTAAGTTTTATTGCCCTATGCATTGTGAAGGCGACAAAACCTACGACAAGCCGGGAGATTGCCCTGTTTGTGGGATGGATTTGGTGGCCGAGATAAACACAACACCTACTTCTTCGGAAGAATGGACGTGTCCCATGCACCCAGAAGTAATTAAAAACGAAGCTGGTCCCTGCCCTATTTGCGGAATGGATTTAGTTCCAAAACAACCGGATCTTTCGGCAGAAGAAAAAACATACAACAAACTCATTAAAAAATTCTGGCTAGCGTTGGGCTTTACACTGCCCATCTTTCTAATTGCGATGTCTGAAATGATTCCTAACAATCCTCTTTACGATATCTTAAACCAAAAATATTGGAACTGGATTCAATTTGGCCTTTCGCTCCCTGTGGTTTTCTATGCTACTTGGATGTTCTTTGAACGCGCCTACCGAAGTATTAAAACGTGGAATCTAAATATGTTTACCTTAATTGGTATTGGCGCTGGGGTAGCTTGGATTTTTAGTGTCTTCGGAATGTTAGTTCCCGATTTTTTCCCTGCTCAGTTTAAAACCGAATCAGGCACCGTGCATGTGTATTTTGAGGCAGCAACTGTTATTTTAACCTTAGTTTTAATGGGGCAAGTACTGGAAGCTCGTGCCCACAGTAAAACCAACAGCGCAGTAAAAGAATTATTAAAACTCGCTCCCAACAAAGCCATTCGTATCGTAGATGGTCAAGAGGAAGAAATAACCATAGAACAAATACAGACTGGTGATATTCTAAGAGTAAAACCGGGCGACAAAATCCCAGTAGACGGAAGCATTACGGAAGGAAACACCTCAGTTGATGAATCCATGATTACTGGAGAACCTATACCGGTTGATAAACAAAGTGGCGATACAGTAAGCAGTGGGACTATTAATGGGACACAATCCTTTTTAATGAAAGCTGAAAAGGTGGGGGCTGATACGCTCCTATCTCAAATTATTAAGATGGTAAACGATGCTAGTCGTAGCCGAGCACCCATTCAAAAGCTGGCTGATACCTTTTCTGGTTATTTTGTACCGATTGTAGTATTGGTTTCCGTACTCACTTTTATTCTTTGGACCATTTGGGGTCCCGATCCTGCTTATGTGTATGCCCTAGTAAATGCCATCGCCGTGCTAATTATCGCTTGCCCTTGTGCACTCGGATTGGCAACACCTATGTCCGTTATGGTAGGCGTTGGAAAAGGGGCACAAAACGGAGTGCTTATCAAGAATGCCGAAGCACTTGAGAAAATGGATAAGATCAACACCCTAATTATTGATAAAACGGGTACTATTACTGAAGGAAAACCCACTGTTTCAGAAATTGGAAAGGCTGAGACAGGTTCTCTTTCAAAAGAAGAAGTATTGCAATACATTGTTTCTTTAAACAACTTAAGTGAACATCCGTTAGCCGAAGCAACTGTTACCTACGGAAAAGAAAAAGAGATTGACTTTCTAAAAGCTGAAAACTTCAATTCCATTACCGGTAAAGGCGTGGAAGGCATCGTAAACGGGAAAAAGACCACTTTAGGAAATGAAAAGATGATGGAAGCGGCCAATGCTACCCTTTCCGAAGCCATGAAAAAAACAGCTCAATCGTTTCAAAAGAAAGGAAAAACCGTATCCTATCTGGCGGTCGATGGTGAAGCAGTTGGCTATGTGGTAATTGGTGACAAAATAAAAAAGACTAGTAAAAAGGCGATTCAGACGCTTCAAAAAAAGGGAATCGATGTGATTATGCTTACCGGCGATAATCATGACACCGCCCAAGCAGTGGCCAGCGAATTGCAATTGGCCGATTTTAAGGCTGGCATGCTTCCAAAAGACAAACTAGATGAAGTAACCCGTTTACAAAACGAAGGTAAAAAAGTAGCTATGGCCGGCGATGGCATAAACGATGCACCTGCCCTTGCCAAAAGTGATGTCGGGATTGCTATGGGAACTGGCACCGATGTCGCTATAGAAAGTGCCGAAATCACCCTGGTAAAAGGCGACCTAAACGGCATTGTAAAAGCACGAAACCTAAGTGATGCCGTTATGAAGAACATCAAACAGAATTTGTTCTTTGCTTTAATATACAACACTTTGGGTATTCCCATTGCAGCAGGCGTGTTGTTCCCAGTATTTGGATTATTACTATCGCCCATGATTGCAGCATTGGCGATGAGTTTTAGTTCGGTTTCGGTGATTGCGAATTCATTGCGGTTACGAAACACATCCATTGATTAACATTTTATAAAATAAAGATTATGAAAAAATACATCATATATTTCGGTTTGCTCTTAGTAGGGTTGCTATTGGGTTTTGTTTTCTTCGGAAATACTTCAGATGATGATACTTCAGTCACAAAAGAAAATCACAATCATTCAGAAGAATCCCAACAATGGACCTGCTCTATGCATCCGCAAATTATGCAACCAGAACCCGGAGACTGTCCCATTTGCGGGATGGACCTAATCCCTGCCGAAACCACCGCAGACGGATTGGCTGCCGATCAATTTACCATGACCAAAAACGCCATGGCTTTGGCCAATATACAAACAACAGTTGTGGGCAGTGCTGACACTGCAGAAGATGACATGCTAACCCTTTCCGGAAAAATAATGGAAAACGAAGAGGCAACCGCTATTCAACCGGCTCATTTTAATGGAAGAATAGAACGGTTGTACGTTAATACAGTAGGTGAAACCGTAAAAAAAGGACAAGCTGTCGCAACAATCTATTCTCCAGAATTGGTAAGCGCACAACAAGAATTGATTACTGCATACAGACTAAAAGAATCACAACCCAAATTGTATGAAGCCGTCCGTAAAAAACTACACAATTGGAAAATACACGGCCCACAATTGGATAAAATAGAACGTACTGGCGAGGTACAGACTTACTTCACTATTTATTCGCATGTTAGCGGAGTTGTTACAGAATTATTAGTAAAAGAAGGAGCTCATATTATGGATGGTAAACCTATATTTAGAGTCAGTAATCTCAATACAGTGTGGGCTTCTTTTGATGTGTATGAAGGGCAGATTTCTCAAATAGACAAGGATCAACCAATAACGATTACCACCAATGCCTATCCCAATAAAGAGTTTACAGCAAAGCTTTCGTTTGTAGACCCACTATTGAATACACAAACCAGAACCGTTTCCGTAAGGGCTACATTAAACAATTCCGAAGGTTATTTTAAGCCTGGTATGTTTGTTTCGGGTAAAATTAAGGGTGTAGATCCTTCTGGTTCGTTACAAGTAACCGTTCCTTCCAGCGCAGTATTGTGGACTGGCGAACGTTCCTTAATTTATATAAAAACTGGAACCAATCCTCCTACATTCCAAATGCGCGAAGTCACTTTAGGAGCTAAATCTGGAGACACTTACATTATTACCGATGGATTAGTTTCAGGAGATGAAATCGTCACCAACGGTACCTTTACCGTCGATGCTGCTGCCCAACTACAAGGAAAAAAATCAATGATGAACCGGAATAAAGTTGAAACTGAAATCGAAATGGAGGATGAAACAATGAAGGTGATGGAGCTTTCAGAATCGTTTCAAAAGAAATTAAAAAACATGCTACCTGATTATTTTAGTATGAAAGATGCTTTTGTGAACAGCAATGCTCTAAAGGTTTCACAGTTTGCTACCGAATTGAAAGCTAAACTGGGAAAGATTGTCTTAACAGATTTGGGAACAATGGAACAAAGTCACGTAAAAAAGACTAATCAATTATTAGGCATCATTTCAGAAAGCAACGATCTGGAAAACCAGCGCAGCCACTTTGTAAGACTCAATGAAACTATGATTCCATTATTGAAAAATGTAAAAGGAATTTCTGAAATTATTTTTATTCAAAAATGCCCGATGGCAAACACCAATAAAGGCGCTTCCTGGCTTAGTAATAAACAAGAAATTAGAAATCCTTATTTTGGAGAAGCGATGATGACTTGCGGTAGTGTGATTGATTCTATTCAATAATTCAGAAGCAACTACAGTACACTTATAGCTACTGTTTTGAAGATATTTTATAAACTTTTGCAAATGGAAGTGCCTCATTTAAAAATTTCTATTGATTTTTGCATCTTTAAAACCTATAAGAACCAATACTCTATTTAAAAATAACGTACCCTATGGCTTCAGGATTTTTTGCTCTTCTCGATGATATTGCCGCTCTTATGGACGACGTTTCTGTTATGAGTAAAGTAGCAGCTAAAAAAACGGCGGGTATTTTAGGAGATGATTTAGCCGTAAATGCTGAAAAAGCCTCGGGGTTTATGTCCTCAAGAGAATTGCCTGTCCTCTGGTCCATTACAAAAGGGTCTTTTTTAAACAAGCTGATTATACTTCCCATTGCCTTTTTATTAAGTGCTTTTTTACCAATAGCCATCACGGTTATTCTTTTAATTGGCGGGCTTTATCTTGCGTATGAAGGTGCTGAGAAAATATATGAGTTTTTGGTCCCGCATGCCCACGGCGACGAAGAAGAGGCTTTGCAAGACCTTTCAAAAGAAGAGTTGATGAGCCTAGAAAAAGAACGGGTTAAATCGGCTATCTTAACCGATTTTATTCTCTCTATTGAAATTGTGATTATAGCTTTGGGTACAGTCGCCCAAGAGACACTTACTATGCAAATTATTGTTGTTTCAATTATTGCTTTAATCGCCACAGTTGGAGTCTATGGTATTGTCGCTCTATTGGTACGTATGGATGAGTTTGGACTTAAATTGATTGACTTAAATGAAAGGGACGATAGTTTTTCCGATAAAATTGGCCGGTTTTTAGTTGCAGCTCTACCTAAAATAATTAAAGGTCTTAGCATAATTGGAACTATTGCACTGCTCTTGGTATCTGGCGGACTTTTTGTTCACAATGTCGAATTTGTACATCATTTGGTTGAAAGCTTTCCTTCTATATTGGGTGAGTTCGTGGTAGGCCTTGTAGTTGGATTTGTGGTTCTGTTTATTATAATCGGTATAAAAAAAGCCTGGAAATTGATATCAAAAAAATAATAGCCTACCGTAACGGCAGGCTATTAAAGACTAAGTCAAATAAGTTAGTTAGTATAACTCTTGTAAGGCAGTTATATCGTTGTTATTAAACTCCCCATCTTCGCTGGAACTGAAGCAGGCCAACATTATCGATGTAGGATCATAACCAGTAGGTGTACCATCAATATGGTTGGCACCTACACCACCATCACCTTCATTTGAGTTTTGTCCACAACTTTGACGACTAAACCAATCGGTGTGGCGGAAACCAACAGAGTGTCCTATCTCATGTGTAATTACGTGTTCGTTCACGTTAGTACTATATCCTGAAAGTCCGTAAATTTGCACAAACTTATAAGGGTATCCATTACTTGGAAAACCAGCACTTCCTCCAGCACCACTAGGATTGTTAACGGTATTATTATACACTACCATATCCTTATCTTGGTAATTGGTTCCAAAAGATAAATCAAAACTTATGGAAACGCCACTTAAGTTATTATAATTGTTAACAGCATATTGTAAAGCGGTTTGCTCCTTACTAGAAAGCGCTTGACTACCACCGGTAAACCCAATAATAGAAATAGTACGCCCTTGGCTCACCAAATTATCGGTGCTGTATTGTCGGCCATCACCTTCCTCTGCGGCATCGGCCATAGCAAAAAGTTGGTCTTCAGTAAGAACTAAGTCTTTTTCAATGTATAGACGTTCTTCGGTAGTTCCATCGGGGAAATGAAACGTATCATACTTTATATAGTCACTGTTTAAATCTAGTTTAATAACTGCGTCTTTCACTTTTTTGGGGATTTTCTTTTGTGAAACGTCAGCTATTAAATCTGCATTGTCTGTTGTCGGGGTTTCGTTTTCATCCTTTGAACAGGACACGAATACCAGACTCAGGGCAAGTATGCCCATAAGTCCCATTTTAATTGTTCTCATAGTTACTAGTTTGTATTAATGAATAATTTGTTAAGTTAACCTGAGATAAAATTATGTAATAATTAAGAAAACAACAAGATTAGGGCGTTAAAATTATCATTTTAACAATTAAAATCGACTTTTATCGTCATTATAGCAACAAACAAGACAAATCAATAAACACACTCCAATACCCTGAAAGAGAAATAAGTACATTAGCAAAATAATCCGTATTTTCCTACAGAATTAGTAGAGTTTTCAGTTGTGGGTCTCGATACAAATTTGAAGCTTGCTGGTGCATCTTCAAATTCACTCGACCTGACAGGTTTAGGATTCAGTGAGTGGTGAGTTATGAGTCAATGAGTGGTTAGTAGTTAAAATTGAAACGGATGGTTTAAATACACAAATTGTTTGTTTGTAAAATCCATACTCTATTTGTTTATAAAGAATGTGTTAAGCCTTTAATTTTATGCTATTGGACGCTTTTTTATTAAAGGGGGGCTTTGTTGTATGCTT
>NZ_CAXBCK010000056.1:0-21559 GCF_963974425.1 uncultured Marixanthomonas sp. | reverse complement strand
ATGCCTAATCTTCCGGCAAAAGTAGGAAAAGGGATGACTTCATTTACCGAATCTGAAGATGTAAGCCGTATAGAACTTATTATGGTTCGCAACTTATTAGACACTACGGGCGAAGCTATTCATGTAGAAAATGAAAATTTCATAAACGCTTCTACTGGTATTTCAGGTAGTGGGCCCGCTTATGTTTTCTATTTTATGCAATCTATGCTGGAAGCTGCCTTAAAAATGGGTTTTTCAGAAAACGATTCAAAAGTATTGGTTTCGCAAACGTTCGAAGGTGCTGTTGCACTCTTTAACGATTCAGATTTATCTCCTACCAGCTGGATGAACAAAGTAGCATCTAAAGGAGGGACTACGCGTGCCGCTTTAGACTCTATGGACGACAATAATATTAAAGAATTAATTAAAGAAGCTGCATATGCAGCGTTTAATCGAGCTACAGAACTTGGACAATAAATTAAACACAAAAACAAACAACATGAGCAAAAAACGAGTGGTTATAAAAGTAGGAACCAACGTTATGACGAATAAAGACAATCGCATTGTAGGACCGATTTTAAACGAATTGGTTCGACAAATCGCCGAATTATATGAGAATGATATTGAGCCCATTTTGGTCTCTTCAGGATCTGCAATTGCTGGTAAAGAGGTTTTAGGAGATTGTTCTTCTGATGACCCTTCAACCCGCAGGCAAATATTTTCTGCGGTTGGACAACCACGTATGATGCGCCATTACTACAGTTTATTTCACGATCACGGAATGCGCTGTGCACAAGTATTGGCTACTAAACGTGACTTTGCACCGGGTAAACACCGTGAAAACATGATAAATTGTTACGAAGGTTTAATGAAAGAAGGTGTAGTCCCTATTGCAAACGAAGATGACGCCGTTTCTTTAAAGATGTCAATGTTTAGTGACAATGATGAGCTAGCAAGTCTTGTAGCCGAATTGGTGCAAGCGGACGCTTTAATTTTACTTACAGACACAGACGGACTATACACCGGTCACCCAGATGATGATGATTCAGAAAAACTGACTCAAGTTCGCCACAATCAAAATGTGGAGAAGTATGTTCAGAAAAGTGAAAAAGGTGAAGGCGAAGGCCGTGGTGGTATGAAGTCTAAACTTAAAATAGCTAAAGAAACAGCACGTAAAGACATTCCAACCTTTATTGCCAATGGAAAACGTAAAAACGTAATCGTTGAGCTATTAGAAGGTAAAGACGTAGGAACTCGTTTTTACGCATAACATAAACAAATTATAAACTTAGAAAGAAAGAAATATGCAATTGATAGACACAAAAATAAAAAACAACGTACTGGAAAGTATGATCTCCATACTCGATAAGAGAAGAGGAGAAATTTTAGAAGCCAATAAAAAAGATTTAGAAGCTTTTTCTAGAGATGACCAAGCCCTATACGATCGCTTAGTGGTTAACGATGCGAAAGTAGATGGTATGATAAAAGCCATTTCTGAAGTGAAAAATCAAGAAGACCCAGTAAATAAGGAGATTTCAAGCCTTACATTAGATAGCGGTCTTGAAATAAACAACAGAACAGCTCCATTTGGTACGATTATGATTATTTATGAATCCAGACCAGATGTAACCATTGAAGCAGCTGTACTTGCTTTTAAAGCTAATAATAAAATATTGCTGAAAGGTGGTAAAGAAGCCTACAATAGTAATGTAATCTTAGTAGATTGCTGGCACCAAGCCTTAAAGGAAAATGGCCTTAAAAAAGATTGGATCAACATGCTGCAAATGAACCGCGAGCAGACTCAAGAGTTTTTAAGAAACCCAGACGAGCAATTAGACTTAATTGTACCACGTGGTGGCGAACGATTAATTCAGTTTGTGAAAGAACACGCTAAATGTGCTGTTCTTATTAGTGGTAGAGGAAACAATTTCCTATATGTACACAAAGATGCCGACTGGAAAAAAACGATTGAAGTTATTATCAATGCGAAAACCGATAAAATTTCAGGTTGTAATGCATTAGATAAGGTATTGGTAGATAAAAACATACCAAACTACGAAGAGAAACTTCAAGAGTTGAAAAAAGTACTTACCGCTTCAGATGTTGAAGTGATTGTAGATGACGAAGTGAAAAAAGTACTGACAGATTCTGAAGTAATTTTAGAGAAAAAAGTGTGGTTTGAAGAATTTTTAGCACTTAAAATAGCTATTGGCGCCGTTGACAGCTTAGATGATGCCATTGAAATGATTAACCACTACAGTGGAGGTCACTCAAGTGCTATTTTAACTGAAGACAAAGAAGCTGCCAAAAAATTTATGGAGCACATAGATAGTGCTGCTGTATATCACAACGCCTCTACTCGATTCACCGATGGTGGTCAAATGGGCGTAGGTGCAGAATTGGCGATTAGTACAGATAAATTACACCACCGTGGGCCATTAGGCTTAAAACAACTAGTGACAAACAAATATTATGTGTTTGGTGATGGTCACGTGAGAGTGTAAGAATTCTATAAATAAATAGATAGTAAACAGCCTCCTATTTTGGAGGCTGTTTCTTTTATGCTCAATATTTCTTTTTAAATATCACGCAACTTTTCCATAAAAGCTACACTATTAAGAAAGAACTCATAAACAATCAAAGATGAAAACCACAATTCAACTACTCTTTCTTGCTTTAATTTTAATTACTTTTTCTTGTGATAGTGACACTATTGAAGAAGTTCCTGTCAATACCGATGTTGTTGATGAAGAATTATACGATTTGATAAAAAGAGTCCCTTCTGAAGATGAAGATACATCTATAAGTTGTATTGAATTTAACTACTGGTTCAATTTGTTTGTTTTTGATGAGAACATGAACTTGGTCAACACCATACCCATAATAAACAATGAGCAATTTAGTGAAGTATTAGGGAGCTTAAACGACAACAACCTAATAAGCTTAAGCTATCCTATAACGGGAACGTTGAGTACTGGAGAGACCATTGAAATAACTAATAATGAAGAGCTAAAAGAAAGTATTGATTCTTGTAATAAGGAAGAAATATTAGGGGATTGCAATGGCGCATTAACAAAAGAAGATTGTGTTTGGAGTGTTACAGATCCCGACAACTCTACTGATAAATATTCTGAATCTTACTTTCAAATAGAAAATGGTGGCAACGCTACATTTCATTACAATAGTAAAGCTTATTTCGGAAGCTGGACTACCTATTTTATTGACAATCAACTTCATTTAAATATTTTCTTAAACGATACTGGATCCGTGGGTGCTGATTGGAATTTTGATTGGGAGTTACAGTATACAAGCGACACTTCTATGATTATTAGTAATGATGACGGCTCGTACACAATAAGCAGCGATTGTAATTTACCTTGTGAAGAACCTACCTATACAACTTGTGAATTTGAAGATAATCCTGGTTTTGGCGAGTTCAATTTATACAACTATTTAGCTTGCTTGGAAATCTCCCCCTTTAGCAATGAAGTAAATACCTTGCATTTTTCTTTTTATGAAACAGAAGAAGATGCTATAAATGAAACCAATGAAGTTTCCGGAGAAAATTATGTGAACACAACGAACCCACAACAACTATTTGTTCGTGCTGAAGACGATAAATCTGGAAGTTTAATCAATACATTTCAATTTACAATTGAAGCCATTTCGTGTCCATAATTAATAATAGATTATTTTCTTTTACTACTTTAAGCCATAGTAAAATAATGAGCATTTGAACACAGAAAAAGAACTAATAGAACGATGCAAAAAAAGGAATCGAGCAGCTCAAAGTGAACTGTTTGAAAAGTACAAAAACACCCTTTACTTTTTATCCTTAAAATATTGCAGAAACGAAGCCGATGCCGAAGACAATACGCAGGATGCTTTTATCACCATTTTTGAAAAAATAAAAAGTTACAAAGGAAAAGGTTCTTTTGAAGGTTGGATGAAACGAATTACCATCTATAAAGCTATCGCCAAATACAAATCGAAAAAAACGATAGCAGTTGCTTATAAGAACGACCTTTTAGAAGATACAACCATTGAAAAGGAACAAATAGAGTTACCGCTTGAAAGCTTATTACAAATTGTTCAACAACTTCCAGATCAATATAGACTAGTTTTCAATTTATACCAAATGGACGGATTTTCACACAAAGAAGTAGCCAACTTACTTTCTATTTCTGAAAGCACTTCGAAGTCTAATTATCATCGGGCAAAACAACTTTTAAAAAATGACATTTTAAAACTGAAAAACAACCCTAAAAAAACGAACAATGGAGCATAAAAAAGACATAGGAACTTTATTTGAAGAAAAACTCCAAAACAAAACTGTAAAGCCGAAAACCAATCTTTGGGAGAAAATAGATGCTTCATTGGCACAAAGGGAAAAAAAACGTAAAAAGACCTATTGGTCATGGGCAATTGGAATAGGAGTTTTAATACTTTCAGGAATAATTTTTAGTAGTATCATTTCAGAAAACAATAATAAGCGACCAAAACAGCTATACCCTTTAGCTACACCAATTCAAAACAATTTTAAAATCGATAAAAAGCCATCAATTCCAAAAGTGGATTCAACTGATAAAGAACGAACAACAACTGCAATTGACACTACTTCAAAAAATCTAGAAAATTTAGATAAAACTACCATTAATACATTAGACAAAAAATTTAGTAAATCTAAAGAAATACGTGCTGAAAAAGATTTTGATTCTTTCAGAAAAAAAACAGTGTATCGCTATTACAACAGCGAAGACAGCACAACTATAGAAACAACCAATAAAGCCTTAATAGACAGCTTAATTACATTTGACAAGAGCAATATTAAAGTTGATTCAACAAATTGAAAAGGAAGGTATTGATATATTGAACTTTATAGGTATTCAGAAAATTATTTTCATTATTTATGTAACCTTTTTACTCACGCTTACGTATAACTAAATAGAAGGGCAAAAAACAATTGCCCGCAAACCTATTTAACCTTACATGAGACAGTTAAAAATCACAAAACAGGTTACCAACAGAGAGACCGCCTCGTTGGACAAATATCTTCAGGAAATTGGTAAAGTTGACCTGATTACTGCGGAACAAGAAGTTGAACTGGCACAGCGTATAAAAGCGGGTGACCATCTAGCATTAGAAAAACTTACAAAAGCTAATTTACGTTTTGTAGTTTCGGTAGCAAAACAATACCAAAATCAAGGATTAACACTTCCAGACCTTATCAACGAAGGAAACTTAGGATTAATTAAAGCCGCCAAGCGTTTTGATGAAACTCGAGGTTTCAAATTTATTTCCTATGCTGTTTGGTGGATACGCCAATCAATTCTTCAAGCATTGGCAGAGCAATCTCGAATAGTTAGGTTACCTTTGAATAAAATTGGTAGTATTAATAAAATTAATAAGACCTTTGCGTTTTTAGAGCAAGCAAATGAACGTCCACCTTCTCCTGAAGAAATAGCAAAAGAGTTGGATTTAACGATTACCGAGGTAAAAGAATCTTTAAAAAACAGTGGCCGCCACCTATCAATGGATGCACCACTAATTGATGGTGAGGATTCTAATTTATACGATGTATTGCGAAGTGGTGAGTCACCAAACCCAGACCGTTCTTTGTTGCACGAATCTTTGAAAACTGAAATAGAACGTTCTTTAGAAACAATAACTCCGCGGGAAGCTGATGTGGTGCGATTGTATTTTGGTTTATGTGACCAACAACCCATGACCTTGGAAGAAATAGGTGAAACATTCGATTTAACTCGTGAACGTGTTCGGCAAATTAAAGAAAAGGCCATCCGAAGGTTAAAGCAAACCTCAAGGAGTAAAATATTGAAAACGTATTTGGGGTAATTCCTAAATAATGATAACGTACAGGATAAGGTTTCCACATATGTGGGAATTAAAACTGTTCGTTTTTTGATTGATGAATGACCTCCGGCTGATTACCGGAGGTTTTTTTTATAGTATATTTATACCTGTAACCTTCAAAAAAATGACATATTCCATTTGTTATGTAAGCAGTGAATCTGGTGAGCTAAAAGAAAACCAATTAGAGCAAGTCTTTTCTACAACTAAAATCAATAACGGTAATGAAGACATTACAGGCATCTTATTATATTACTACGGAAATTTTCTACAAGTATTGGAAGGCGAAAAAGAGACACTTCTCACCCTTTTTGACAACATAAAAAAGGACAAGCGCCATAAAAACATCATTACCATCTTTAACAAACAAAACGAACATCGTATCTTTGAAGGGTACAAATCGGGTTTTAGTATTGTTAAAACAAAGTCTGATTTAAAAAACTTAAAAGAATATTTAAATAAAAATAAAGACGAAACCCCTTTTTCAAAAAGTGTTTTAGGTCTTTTAGAACCTTTTTTAATTTAACCCATGAGCCAAACTATTTTAGCACCTTCCATCCTTGCGGCAGATTTTGCCAACCTTAAAAAAGATATTGAAATGGTAAACAATAGTGAAGCAGATTGGTTTCACTTAGATGTTATGGACGGTGTTTTTGTCCCTAATATTTCTTTTGGGATGCCAGTTATTGAAGCCATTTCCAGACATGCCACAAAACCATTAGATGTACATTTAATGATTGTTCATCCTGAACGCTACATAAAAGACTTTGCATTATTAGGCACTAATATATTGACCGTGCACTATGAAGCCTCTACTCATTTACACCGAACACTACAAGCCATAAAAGCTGAAGGAATGCAAGCCGGTGTAGCCTTAAACCCGCACACTAATATTTCAGTTTTAAAAGATACAATTCAAGATATCGATTTAGTATGCTTAATGAGTGTAAACCCTGGTTTTGGTGGTCAATCCTTTATTGAAAACACTTTTGACAAAGTAAAAGAATTAAAACAACTTATTTCAGAAAAAGGAACTACTACAAAAATTGAGATTGACGGTGGTGTCACTAATAAGAATGCAAAGCAGTTAGTTGAAGCAGGAGCCGACGTATTGGTGGCCGGTAGCTACGTTTTTGGTTCTGAAAACCCAACAGACACGGTTAAAGCTCTCGCTACTCTCGTGAGATAAACACTGCCCTATATTAAGGTGATGCGTTAAGCAAGGCTTTTGTTATCTTTGTACTAAAACAAAACATTGACTACCGAAAAAGAAGTGCTTATTATTGGTGCTGGCCCAATTGGGATTGCCTGTGCTCTTGAATGCAAAAAACACAATATTGATTATATCGTGGTTGAAAAAGGGACACTAACAAACTCTCTCTACAACTACCCACTGAATATGACCTTTTTTTCCACTTCCGAAAAACTGGAAATTGACGGCATTCCATTTATTAGCAATAACCCGAAGCCCACCCGTAATGAAGCCTTAGAATATTACCGTAGGGTTGCAACTTCAAACAAGCTAAATATTAATTTATACGAAGAAATTACCGAGGTTAAAAAACAAGCTGACGGAAGCTTTATTGTAACTTCAGAAGAAAACACCTTTAAAGTAAACAACATAATAGTTAGCACTGGTTTTTATGACATTCCCAAACTATTAAATGTACCTGGAGAACAGCTACCGAAGGTTTCGCATTATTATAAAGAAGCACATCCTTATGTGATGCAAAATACTATTGTTGTTGGGGCGAGCAATTCATCGGTAGATGCTGCTTTAGAAATTTGGCGTAAAGGAGGTGATGTTACCATGGTAGTAAGAGGCCCCTCTATTGGGGAGCGGGTAAAATATTGGGTAAAGCCCGATATTGAAAATAGAATTGAGGAAGGTAGCATCAAGGCTTATTTTAATTCAGAAATTAAAGAAATAAAAGAAAACGAAGTAATTATTGATTCGCCAGAAGGCACAAAAACAATTCCTAATGATTTTGTTATCGCGTTGACTGGATACCGTCCAAACTTTGCTTTTTTAGAAACGTTAGGGGTTGAACTATCAAAAGAAGGCAAATATTTTCCAAAATATGATCCAGACACCATGGAAACTAATGTCCCTAATTTATATCTAGCAGGTGTTATCTGTGGTGGTATGGAAACCCATAAATGGTTTATCGAAAACTCACGTGTTCACGCCAAAGTTATAGCTGCAGATATTTCAAGAAAAATCAACATACCGAAAAGGTATAGGTAAAGATTACCGCTACAGAGATTCAAAATATTTTTTTTGTTAATTATTTTATCTTAAAATACTCTAAAGCTTGAGCAACTCGTACTGAGCTTAAGTCGACACATTAAACCAAAGGGTATTCAGCTAATAAACAAGCATTTCTACATTTGGTTTTAAAATAATTAAATTATCATTCAAACATTTGACTGTGAACCGCATAAAAAAATGTTAAAATTACAATAAAAAATTTAACGTTTAATACATGCAAATAGAAAGGAATTTGAATAGTTTTGTAACAAGCTTAACAAAAAATACACATATGAGACAAAAATTTAAAATTCTGTTAACGTTAATGTCTTTCGTAATGGTGCAAACTATGTTTGCTCAAGAGAAGGAGATTACGGGATCAGTACAAGATGCGTCTGGAGTTCCTTTACTAGGAGTAAACATTTTAGTAAAAGGAACCTCGACCGGAACACAGACCGATTTTGATGGAAATTACTCTATTGAAGCATCGGCTGGCGAAACTTTAACCTATAGTTATGTAGGGTACACGCCAAAAGAAGTGGTTGTAGGCGAAAGCAATACAATCGATGTGGTTCTAGAGCAAGGAGAAGCTTTAGAAACAGTAGTAGTTACTGCACTTGGTATTTCTAGAGAGAAAAAATCTTTAGGATATTCTACTCAGCAAGTTGACAGCGAAGAGCTTACTAAAACACGTAACTCTAACGCCCTTAACTCACTTTCTGGTAAAGTAGCTGGTGCACAAATCTCTAACCCATCAGGTTCATTAGGTGGTTCTACTCGTATATTACTTAGGGGTCCTGGATCTATTACTCAGGAAAACAAACCTCTTATAGTAGTAGATGGTATTCCACTTGATAACTCTAATTACAACACAACTTCTACCCAAACAGGTGGCGGGGGTCGTGATTACGGTGATGCTGGTTTTGATGTTAACCCTGATGATGTTGAAAGCATTAACGTTCTTAAAGGTGGTGCTGCATCGGCATTATACGGATCTCGTGCTGCTAACGGTGTTATCTTGATAACAACTAAATCTGGTAAAGAAGGTAAAGCGGAGATTGTTGTAAATTCTGGAGTTACTTTCGAAAGCGTAAACATTCTACCTAAAGTACAGAAGCTGTATGGTGGTGGTGGTGGAAATGCCAATACAATTGAGCAATCTACTTTTAACACAGCAGTTATTAATGGTACAACATACAATATCGCTGATTACGGAACTGATGAATCTTGGGGACCACGTTACAATGGTCAACAAGTATTACAGTGGGATAATTTTGATCCAGAATTCCCTGGAGATTTTCTTCAACCTAGAGAATGGAAGTATCCTGACGTAGATAAAGAAGACTTTTTTAACACAGGGATCTCATTCAACAATGGTATCTCATTCAGTCAAGGGACCGAAAATTCAAACATGCGTTTGTCTGTAAACAATACTAAAACAAAAGGTATTGTTCCAAACTCTGAACTAGACAAAACTTCTGTTAACTTTAATGGCTCATCACAACTAACCGAAAGGTTAAAAATAGATGCTGGTATTAATATGACTATAACCGAAGGTTTTAATAGACCTGCAACTGGTTATACTGGAACTGGAGTAGTACAGCAACTATATCAATTTGGTCAAACTCAATTAGACTATGAGAGACTTAAAAAGTATAAGTTGCCAGATGGCTCACAAAGAACGTGGAACCGTACAGCCTTTGATGATGCGACACCTCGTTATACAGATAACCCATACTGGACCCTGTACGAAAACACTGCAGAGGACAAAAGAACAAGATGGTATGGTAATGTAGGTATGCAATACAACATCACTGATGACCTGTATGCTACTGGAAAAATTTACGCAGATACTTATAACCTAAGAATTTCTGAAAGAACTGCATTTGGTTCTCAAGCCGTATCTGGTTACACAGAGAGCGATAGAAATTTCGAAGAGATTAACTACGAAGCTAGATTGCATTATGATACAAACTTTTTTGATGATAAAGTTAGCTTAAACACTTTTGTTGGTACCAACAGAAGAGATGTTGAATTCCACAGAATTAATGGTAACACTAGAGGTGGTTTAGCTACTCCTGGGATTTACAATTTAACAAATTCTGTAAATGATCCATTAGCCGATGATTTTGACACTAGAAAAAGAGTAAATAGTGTTTTTGGTTCTGCATCTTTTGGATATGACAATTTTGCTTACTTAACCGTTACAGGTCGAAATGACTGGTCTTCTACTCTACCATCTGATAACAATTCATACTTTTACCCATCTGTAAATGGATCTATTGTTTTCTCTAAATTTATTGATGGCGACTGGTTATCTTTCGGTAAAATCCGTGGAGGTTATGCAGAAGTAGGTAATGACACAGACCCATACAATTTAATCAATGTATTTGGTGGTGGAGTAGGTTACACAAACGATGATGGAGCTTCTTTCTTAGGAACCCCACAACTTGCAAACGAAGACACAAAACTAAACCCTGAATTGAAACCTGAAAATAAGGAAACTTGGGAAGTTGGTCTTGAAATGGCTTTCTTAAAAAACCGTGTAAGTTTTGACCTTACCTATTATAACGAAAAGACAAGCGACTTAATTACACCTGTATCTGTAGATCCTTCTACTGGTTACACTGGAACTTTCCAAAATGCTGGTGTTCTACAAAACAAAGGTATTGAGGCGTTAGTAAATATTACTCCTATTGAATCTGATGATTTTAGATGGGACTTTACTTGGAATTTCTCTAAAAACGAAAATGAGTTACTTGAACTTATTGATGGCGTAGAAACACTTCAATTAGCAACATTCCCTTTTAACGGAGTTACATTAAACGCTGTTGTAGGAGAGCCTTATGGTACAATTAGAGGAACTAATTTTGTTTATGATGATCAAGGAAATAAAGTAGTTGGAGCTGGCGGAACGTATTTAGAGACTGCAGATGTTGAAAATCTAGGATCAGTACTTCCAGACTTTAACATGGGCTTTAGAAATAGCTTTGAGTACAAAGGTATTAGCTTGAGTTTCTTAATTGATTGGCAAAAAGGTGGTGTTTATAGATCTTTAACTAATATCTGGGGTAATTACTCTGGTATCTTAGAACAAACTGCCGCTAATAATAAACGTGAAGTAGGTGTAGTATTAGACGGTGTTACCGGAGATGTTACATATAATGAAGATGGCACATATACCGTTTCAAATACAGCTACAAACACTCAGTTAATCTCAGCTCAACAAGAAGGTCAAGATTATTACTTTGGTGCTGATGCTGCAAACGTATTTGACGCTGATTATATTAAATTACGTGAAGTATCATTAGGCTACACCCTTCCTTCTAAATGGGTAGGTGATTTAAGTTCGATTAGAGTATCTGCTTTTGGTAGAAACTTATTTGCTTGGGGCTTAGATAATGAAAACTTTGACCCAGAAGTTGCAACTTCTGGTAGTGGAAACATTCAAGGTTCTGAAGGTGGTTCTTTACCATCAACAAGATCAATTGGTGTAAATGTTGAATTAAAATTTTAAAATAAGATGAAAAAGATATTAATAGTTGCATTAATGTTCGCATCTGCTACTGGATTTATTTCTTGTAGTGAGGATATTGATAACATTAATGCCAATGAAAATGCACCAGCGTTTGTATTACCAAATACAATCTTTAATAGTGCAACGAAACAGTACACAGACTTTTTACGGGACGATTTTAACTCAGGTAGACTTTCCTTACCATGGATGCAATACTGGGGTCAAAATGCTTATGCAGATGAAGATCGCTATTTATATAGAGAATCAACTGCAGAAGGCTTATACCGAAACACGTATTTAGCAGCAACAGAGTTTAAATCTATTATAGATATAAATGTTGACCCAAACACAGCAGTGCAAGCATCAGCTGTCGGTAATAACCAAAACCAAATAGCTGCATCTAGAATTATGTTATCATACATGTTTCATAGATTAACAGATTTCTTTGGTGATGTACCTTACTACTCTTACGGTAGTGATGATCCAGATTTTGAAGCATTAAACATTGATGAAAGTTTTTCACCAAAATTTGCTTCACAAGAGAAAATCTATGCTGATATCTTAAAAGAGTTGAGAGAGTCTGCAGATATGATAAACACTTCTGAACCTGTATTTACAACAGGAGATAACATTTACGGTGGCGAGGCTACTAAATGGAAGAAGTTTGCAAATTCTTTAATACTAAGAGTAGCTAATAGACTTAAAGAAGTTGATGCTTCAACAGCAAATAGCGCTATAAGTGCTGCAATTAGCTCTGGAGTGTTTACCTCTAATGAGGATAATGCTATTCAAGCTTATGATGTTACTAATACAAATGCTTCTCCTTTCTGGATAGCATTTCTAGATCGTACTGATTTTGCAGTAGCAAAGCCTTTTGTTGATTTGCTAAAAGGAGAAACAGGATCTTTTGGTCCAGACCCAAGACTTTTTCAAATGGCTGCACCAAAATCTGTATCTATTGCTGATATTAAAGCTGACAATTATGAAGTAAGTGAAGATTATGCTGACTATGTTGGTATACCTTATGCTTTTCCATTAGCAAACACGTTACCTTTCACCACGTATTCTTTTCCAAGTAGTAATATACTTAGACCTGATTTTGGTGAAGTTTTAATGGAGTATGCTGAAGTTTCATTTATTCTTTCTGAAAACAATGGTTGGAATCAAGCACAGTACGAAGATGGTGTAAGAGCCTCTATGACTCGTTGGGGTGTTCCAGCGGCAGAAGTTGATACTTTTGTAACTGCATTACCAGCTGCAACAGAAGAAACTGTTTTAAACCAAAAGTATGTTGGTTTATACATGCAACCTCACGAAGCTTATTCAGAATATAGAAGAACAGGTTTCCCAAGTACAATAGTATTACCTGGAGAAACTATAACTCTGCCAGCAGAACAAGCTGCTGCTTCAGAAGTTGACGACTATGTTTTCGAACCAGGTCCAGATGTAACAGATTTACCATTTAGATTACGTTACCCACAAATACTACAAACTTTAAATGGAGCCAATAGAGCTGAAGCTGTTTCAGGTCTATCTAACGGTGACACCATCTTAAGTAAGTTATTTTGGGATGTTAACTAAATAAGTTTATATCTTAAATTAAAAAAGAGCCACTTTATATAAAGTGGCTCTTTTATTTTATAACAATATTGATACTAAATTACTTCTTAGAGCTTTCGCCTTTAAAACTTTGGCTGTTATTCTTAAACAATACATTAAACGTGGTTAACGTACCATAGCAACGCGTTATATACTGTTGTAAGTCCACCTTATCTTGGTCTTCCAGTAATTTGTTAGAATTTATCTTTTGCTCCATAACCCTAAGTCGATCCCGAAGCATAACGATTTTATGAAAGAAAGAATCAATCGGGATTTCTTTATTAGACAAGTTACTGTCCTTGGACTGTAGGATTAGCGTTCCACCCTTATATTTATCGGCTATTGGGATAACCTCTGAAATATCGCTCCACTTCTTTAATATACTTCTTAAAGTCTGTTCTACTTCATAGAAACTAACTGTATCTAATTCATCCTCGCAAGCTTCAATCACTTCATATTCCGAATCTATATCAATTGTTTCTAATCCGTTTTCAATAAAAGTTACCCAATACATTGTTGGAGAAACATTGGTTACAACCCCTTTTCCATACTCTGAATGGTTGATTCGGGAACCTATACTTAAAATTTTTTCCATCATTTTCAATTTAATGTTCAAAAGGAAATGTACGGATATTTTTAATAATCTTAAATAAGAAAAGACATAACACAAAAAAAGCCTATAACAAATGTTATAGGCTTTAAAATGACCGCGGAGGGATTCAAACCCCCAACCCTCAGAGCCGAAATCTGATGCGCTATTCAGTTGCGCCACGCGGCCAAAATACTATCTTTAATCTAAGAAAGTCGCTGTTTTACAATAGTTGAAATAGTCTTTCCATCGGCTTTTCCTACCAATTTTTTATTAGCCATTCCCATTACTTTCCCCATATCTTTCATAGAATCTGCTCCAGTTTCAGCTATAATTTCATCAACTACTTTAGCAACTTCTTCTTCGCTCAATTGTGCGGGTAAGAAATTCTCAATAATAGCAGCTTGTTTCAGTTCAGGCTCTGCCAAGTCTTCCCTGTCTTGTTCTTTATAAATTGCCGCACTATCTTTACGCTGCTTTACTTGTTTTTGAAGCAATTTAACTTCTTCCTCGTCAGTAAGTTCTTTTTTAGAACCGCTTTCGGTCTGTGCCATTAGTATGGCAGATTTAACCGAGCGTAATGCCTCTAAAGCATTCGCATCCTTTTCTTTCATGGCTTTTTTCATAGCCTCCATTACCTGCTTTTGTAAGCTCATTTTCTTTGTTTTTTATAACAGTATGCGAAGATAGCTATTATGTTTATATTTCTAAAGAAAAACCTACAAGGAGAGTTCCTCGTAGGTTTAAAAATTTAAATTTGGTTTAATTTAGTCTACGTTGTCATGTAAAAAAGAATTATTACTACGTAAATCAATATCATCATCATCACTGTTTACAGATGTACGTGAAAGAGATCCGTCGGTGTCATTCTTTTCATCTAAATCAATCCCCATACGCTTATATGCGGGTTGCTTTTCAATATCATCAATTTTAGAACCGCTGTTTCTAAATTTATAATTAAAGTCCTTCATTTTTCGTTTACGCTCTTCGGTCCGGTCTTTTAACAATTTTGAAATAGGTGAGTTCAGCGGGTCAATTTCTTCCTCGGAAGAATTACTATCAGACTCCTCTTCTGTAGGAGCTACAGTTTTCTTTTCAAAAACCAACTCCTCCTCTACTCTTTCCTCTTTTTCCGCCTTTGGTTTAGCGCTTAAAAGCTCATCTTCTTTTTCCTGATAGTCGTCTA
Source organism: uncultured Marixanthomonas sp. (assembly GCF_963974425.1). Lineage (NCBI taxonomy): Bacteria > Pseudomonadati > Bacteroidota > Flavobacteriia > Flavobacteriales > Flavobacteriaceae > Marixanthomonas > uncultured Marixanthomonas sp. The sequence continues at coordinate 6,570 of NZ_CAXBCK010000056.1, read as the reverse complement.
AACTATAACGTTTAACACCCTCATTGGAGAACTCAGTAACAGGAATAACCTCTACGTGATCTTTCACTTCAATATCATCCACTTCAGAAGTTATTGTTTCTTGGTCCTCTTCTTCTTTTTTATAGTTTTTATTAGTGTCTGAAACAGAGTTTATAGGAAGATCAAACATCAACATTTGGTCTTCAGTTTCTGAAGTTCTTTCTTGATTTTGTCTAATTGGTTTTTCTACTTCCCTAGGAGAGTGTTCTGAAACCTTCTTTTGTTGAACTTTTTGTTCTTTCTTTTTTGGTTCAACGATTACAAAATCGTTTACATCCATTTCGTTGATTACCAGTTGTTCAAATTCGGCTATACGATGAATGTCTATTTCTTCATATGAAACATCTATATTTTTCAATAATTCTGAAGTTTCTACATACCCTTCAAAAGGAATTGAAGTTTTATATTCATTTATATTACGAGTAGCTTCTGGCTTTTTGGTTTCAGAAATAGGAGGCATTTTTTCTTCTACCTCTTCTTCTTCAAACAAAGTATGTTTAATAACAGGTTTTTCCTCTTTTACAGGTTGTTTCTGTTTCGGTAATTCAACGGGAGTGGCTCCTGGCTTAACCGATAAGTCGTGTTCTGCCTTTTGTTCCTCTTCTAGGGTATGAATTATTTTTTTACTTTCAGTGTTTACAATATCATCCTGTTGTTCTGCATTAAAGCCAGTTGCAATGACAGTAATACCAATAGCACCTTCCAAGTCTTCATCTTCACCAACACCCATAATAATATTGGCGCTATGACCAGCTTCGTCTTGAATATGATCACTTATTTCTCCAATTTCATCAATTGTAATTTCTTCAGTACCAGAAACGATGAGCAACAATACGTTCTTAGCACCTTTAATTTTATTATCATTTAACAGAGGAGAGTCTAACGCTTTACCAATAGCCTCACTAGCTCTTTTGGCTCCCGTAGCACTTGCGCTTCCCATAATGGCAGTTCCACTATTGGCTAGTACCGTTTTCGCATCACGTAAATCAATGTTTTGTGTATAGTGGTGTGTAATTACCTCAGCAATACCACGGGCAGCTGTGGCAAGTACTTCGTCTGCTTTTGAGAAACCAGCTTTAAAACCAAGATTTCCATAAACTTCTCTTAGTTTATTGTTGTTAATCACAATAAGAGAATCACAGTTTTGGCGTAATTTCTCCACACCAATTTGAGCTTGTTCGTTACGTGTTTTTCCCTCAAACTGAAAAGGGATGGTAACAATCCCTACCGTTAAGATATCTAACTCTTTTGCCATTTTGGCAATAATTGGTGCTGCTCCAGTACCAGTACCACCACCCATTCCGGCTGTTATGAAAATCATTTTGGTATTGGTGGTAAGCATGCCTTTAATTTCTTCCATGCTTTCCATGGCAGATTGCTCCCCTATTTGAGGATTGGCACCTGCTCCCAAACCTTCGGTTAAGGAAACACCTAGTTGAATTCTAATAGGCACTGAACTATTCTCCAATGCTTGCGCGTCAGTATTACAAATCACAAAATCAACCCCTTTTATTCCTTGGTTAAACATGTGATTAATCGCGTTGCTACCGCCACCACCAACGCCAATTACCTTAATGACGTTTGATTGGTTTTTGGGCAGATCGAACGAAATGTTATCAAAATCTGTGTTGCTGCTCATATTATTTATTTTTGTGAGGTTCTTCTTTTTTTTCTTTTTCTTTTTATTTTTTATTCTGCGTTATCTAAAAATTCCTTGAACTTTTCAGCCCATTTGTCTAGAAAACGTTTGCGCTCTTTTGGTGGTTGGCTCTGTTCTTCTTCAGCTTTGGTTGGTTCTTCAATAGTTTCAGCGTCAACTTCTTCAGCAGCTTCAACTTGTTTTTCTTTCTTTTTTTGCTGGGTTTTTTCTTGATTATTCAGGCTACTAAGTACCAAGCCCACTGCTGTGGCATAAGTAGGGCTTGTGGTTTCATCATCACTGCCTCCAGCAAGATGTTCGTTAGGATACCCTATACGAGTGTCCATCCCAGTTATATATTCTACTAATTGTTTTAAATGTTGCAATTGAGCGCCGCCACCGGTCAATACAATTCCACCAATTAGTTTTTTCTTTTGTTCTTCGTGGCCGTAATTTTTTATTTCTAGGTATGCCTGTTCAATAATTTCGACAGTACGTGCATGGATTATTTTTGAAAGGTTTTTCAGCGTAATCTCCTTAGGCTCGCGTCCTCGTAATCCCGGAATAGAAACAATTTCGTTTTCCTTATTTTCACCTGGCCAAGCAGATCCAAATTTAATTTTTAGCAATTCAGCCTGTTTTTCGATAATAGAACAGCCCTCTTTAATATCTTCCGTAATGACGCCGCCTCCAAAAGGTATTACAGCTGTATGCCGAATGATGCCATCCTTGAAAATGGCCAAATCGGTTGTACCGCCACCAATGTCTATCAATGCGACACCAGCTTCTTTTTCTTCGGTACTCAACACTGCATTCGCCGAAGCCAATGGCTCTAATGTGATTGCTGAAAGGTTCAACCCAGCACTCTTGATACATCTACCCACGTTTCTGATAGACGAAACCTGCCCTACTACTACGTGGAAATTAGCCTCCAGGCGTCCACCGTACATACCGATAGGTTCTTTTATTTCAGCTTGTCCATCTACTTTAAAATCTTGTGGAAGTACGTGAATAATTTCTTCTCCAGGCAACATCACTAGTTTATGAACCTGATTACATAAGCGTTCTATATCTGCTTCGTCAATTACTTCGTCACTGTCACTGCGGGTTATATAATCGCTATGTTGCAAACTACGTATATGCTGACCAGCAATTCCTACCATTACATTGTCAATCCTCATCCCTGAAGACGTTTCAGCATCTTGTACTGCTTGCTGTATAGACTGTATGGTCTGGGTAATATTATTGACCACACCTCTGTGTACACCGAGACTTTTGGACCTTCCAATACCTAATATCTCCACTTTTCCATACTCATTCTTACGACCAATCATTGCGACTATCTTGGTTGTCCCAATGTCTAATCCTACAGCTATATTCTCATTTTCCATCGCTTTATATTTTTGTTGCTACTACTTGGTCTCCAAATTGTAAATCGACCAATTTATAGCTTGAAAGCTTGTTGTCTTGTTTTGTTTTCTTGTAAAATGCCTTAAAGTTTTGAAACTTATTGGCTATGGCTGTTGGTTTTCCAAACAGCACTTTAAAATTGTGTTTTCGTAACCGTAATACTATCTCGCCATTATTTTGAAGCTCTAGCCCTACTATACTGCTCTTCATAAATGGATCTTGGCTTATAGCAATTAATAACGGGGTTAATCCATTGAAATTGGACTTAGTCATTCCAGTTATCAATGGCACTCTTGCTGTATAAACCGAAGACAAAGGCATTTGTTTCCCTTCATCATCAATGTAATAATCTGGCGAAGCAGCCACTCTACCTAACGGATTTCTTTGAGTTATTTTAGCTCCAAGTGTTCCTTGTAAGCTAATATACACCTCTGCATTGCGTATCATTTCGTTTTCAAGCAAGCGAGACTCCACCTCTTTCAAAACTACCTTTTCTTTTCGGATGCTCGTAACACTGTCGTAATTTTGTATCAACAATTTATTAACTGTATTGCGAGTGATGAAAGGGCTGCCTTCGTCTAAAAACTCTATGTTGGTTTTTGTTAAATTTCTGCTACTATTTCGTTGTTTGGTAAAGCTGAATAAAAACACAACCAAGCCAAATAGCAACACAAATTTTATGTACTCCCAACTACGCTTCATTCTCTAAATATTTTTTCACTTTATCCACTTCAACTCCAATATCTCCAGCACCTGCCATTACTTTCACTTTACAGTTTGATTGCTTTATAACGTTAGGCAAATCCTCTTTTGACACCAAACTTTTTTTATCTGAATCAATCTTTTCTAACAACCATTTTGAAGTAATTCCCTCCATCGGTTCTTCTCTCGCAGGATAGATATCTAACAGGATTATCTCATCAAATTTTGACAAACTTTCAGCAAATCCATCTGCAAAATCTCTTGTTCGGCTAAAAAGATGTGGCTGAAAGACAACTAATTTCTCTTCCTCGGGATACATTTCCTCTACAGCTTGATGTAATGCATTCAATTCGGTAGGGTGATGCGCATAATCATCAATCAACACCAAAGCATCAGTTTTAATTTTATAGGAGAATCTACGCTGCACTCCCTTAAAGCTTTGTAACGCTTCGGGTAGACGACGGGTTGGGGAACCTGCTAAAATCGCCATACCCAGAGCTGTTACAGCATTATGTAGGTTATGTTTTCCCGGAAGGAAAAATTTTAAATCCTTTAATACTCTTGTTGGTGTTTTTAAATTGAAAACATAGCCGCCATTTTCAATTCGAATATTTTGGGCTTCGTAATCTGCCTCCTCTTCAAGGGCCACAGTTTTTCCTTTTAACGAAAGTCCTTTTTTATAAAGTAATTGTTCTTTGTTTTCTACTAACCCTGCAAAATCCTTAAATGTTTTTTCAAATTCTGAAACATCGCCGTAAACATCTAAATGGTCGGGATCCATAGAGGTAATACAAGCAATATCGGGCCGTAATTGCATAAAAGAACGATCAAACTCATCAGCTTCAACTACGGTTATTAGCGTGCCGTTTGAAACAAAGTTTGAGTTGTAGTTTTCAGAAATACCACCTAGAAATGCTGTAACTGCCATTCCTGTTTCAGCTAATAAATGACCTAAAATCGCCGAAGTTGTAGTTTTCCCATGGGTTCCAGCAACAGCTAAGCAAAAGGTATCCTTGGTAACCTCGCCTAACAAAGATGCTCGTTTTATTATTTTATAATCTTGCTCCTTAAACCAAGAAAGGATGCTGTTTTGCTTCACAGCTGGAGTGTACACCACTAGAGTTTTTTCTTTGTCAAAGCTTTCCTTTGAAATCGTTTCTACAGAATCGATAAATGATACCGAAATATCTTCCTCCTCTAATGTTTCAGTAATAGCACTCTCTAGTCTATCGTACCCTAAAACATGATAGCCTTTTAATTTGCAATAACGAGCTAACGCACTCATCCCGATACCGCCAATACCGATAAAATAAAGTGTTTCTATGTTATCTAAATTCTTCATTTAATAACTCGTTTTTTGTTTAGAAATTAGCTTTTCAATTTCTCTAACAATATCTTTCGTGGCATTTGGTTTTGCCATTTTCTTTATATTTTCTGAAAGTTCTTTTTGCTTTTCTTCGGAAGAAAGCAAAGCTGAAAAATTCCTTTCAAAATGTTCGTCCAATTGATTTTCTTTTAACAAAATAGCCGCATTATTTTCTGAAACAGCTTGCGCATTTTTAGTTTGGTGATCTTCTGCCACATTAGGCGATGGAATAAAAATCACCGGTTTCCCTACCAAACATAATTCGGAAACCGATAAAGCGCCTGCTCTTGAAATAATAATATCTGCCGCGGCATACGCCAAATCCATCCTATTTAAATAAGCATGAACTTGAGTCGTTTCGGTAGATTTGTTTTTATAAGTTTCTTCATAAAACTTCCCGCACTGCCAGATTACCTGAACGTTTTTTTCTTCAAAAAATAAAAGCGAAGTATTTATAAGCTCATTGATCTTTTTGGCACCTAAACTTCCGCCTAACACCAGCAATGTTTTTTTATTTCCATCCAGATTGAAAAACTGCTGTGCTTCACCTCTTTTTTCAGAAATATCAATTAAATCTTGTCGTACCGGATTTCCTGTAAACACTATTTTTTCAGAAGGGAAAAACTTCTCCATCTTGTTATAGGCTACACAAATAGCACTCGCTTTGCTACTCAACCATTTATTTGTAATTCCCGCATGGCTATTCTGCTCTTGAATTAAACAAGGAATTCCCTTCCGTGAAGCACTTCGTAATAACGGTGCACTTGCATAACCTCCTGTTCCAATAGCAACAGTAGGTTTAAACTTTTTTAATATTTTTCTAGACTTCAATAAACTTGAAATCAGTTTAAAAGGAAACATCAAGTTTTTTAAACTGATTTTTCGCTGCAATCCTGAAATCCATAATCCTTCAATTTTGTAACCAGCTTGTGGTACTTTTTCCATCTCCATGCGGTCTTCAGCACCAACAAACAGGAATTCTGCTTCAGGATACCGTTGCTGAAGTTCGTCTGCAATTGCAATCGCCGGATAGATATGCCCTCCGGTTCCGCCGCCTGATATGATGAATTTATATGGTTTCACTTAAAATATCTAATGGGTTTTCTTCCCGTTCTTCTTTCTCTTTCTTTATTTGCCGGTTGGCACTTACGCTTAATACCATTCCTATTGCTAAGCACGTCATCCAAATAGAACTTCCACCACTACTTACCAATGGCAATGTCTGCCCCGTTACCGGAAATAATTCGACTGCTACAGCCATATTAATCAATGCCTGAAACACAATGGGCAAGCCTACTCCAATTACTAATAGTTTTCCAAAAATAGAGTTTGATTTGTGCGCCACAATTACCAATCTGAACAACAAAAACAGGTATAATGACATTAAAAACAAGGCTCCAACTAAGCCAAATTC
>NZ_CAXBCK010000055.1:0-23376 GCF_963974425.1 uncultured Marixanthomonas sp. | reverse complement strand
AACCATTGGAAGGAGTAAGTTAAAAATTGAAATAGTTGGGTGTTGGTTTCTTCTTCTTTAATGGTGCTTTTTAATATTTCGGAAAGAAACATAACTAGTGATGATTTATACACATCGCTATGCAAGGTTTGATAAGGCTGAATGATCTTTGCTTCTTTTATATATTCTAAAGTTCCTTTATTTTTATGGTTAGCAACTAAATCAAGTTGCGTTAAAGGTTGAAAAAAGGAGGAGCGAAGTTTCCCTTTTTTAGATTTCAAAATATTCCGAAGCATATAACTTTTTAAACCATCGGCTTCGGTAAAACAACTTACAATTAAATCGGCTTCAGAATAGCGTACCGAAGAGATAACAATAGCTTTGGTGGAGACAAGCATTACCTAACGACCATAATTTTAGCGACTTTGGTTTCTAACGCATCTTCTGTGCTTATTAAAACCAAATACACTCCAGAGGCGACTTTATATTTACCAAAAGCTGTGGTATCCCACAAAATACTACCACCTTCGCTTCTTTCTTCAAAAACGAGATTTCCTTCTATATCGGTTATTTTAACATTGGCATTAGCTGTGAGTCCATCAATGGTTACATTTCCATTAAATCCCGGACGTACTGGATTGGGATATGCATAGACTTCATCTAGGTTTTCACGTGGGGCAGTTGCTGTCCCATTGTAGGAAACCAAACCGTTGGTTGTTGCGATATAAACCACGCCACTAAACTCATCTATAGCGATATCTTGTATATTATTAGAGGGTAAGGGAGAATTATCTTTGGTAAAGCGCAATAAGGTTTCCTGTCCATTAGACGATACATAAAAAACACCAGAGTTACCAGTTGCTATCCATTTGTTATTTGAGCCATCAACAACTATTTGTGTAATAGATTGGTCAAAAAGTAGCTCTTGTGGTACACCATCTTCAACAATGATTATTTCTTGGGCTTGCACATCTGCATTCTCTTCAAAAAAGCCACCAGTATTGAATAATACTCGCAAGCCTTCGAAAGTACCTATCCAAAGTCTATTTTGTTTATCTAACGCTAAAGCACGAATATATACACTGGGTAAATTTCCGTTTCCTTCCCCTTCGGAAATTTTATTAAACTTATTTTGATTTTGGTCATATCCAGCTAAACCGCTTTCAGCAGTCCCAAAAAAAACATAACCTTGGGGAGTTGTTATTACTTCAGTTAAAGCTAATTCGTTATCTGTGTTAACAATATCACTTACATCTATCTGTTGAAATTGTCCTTCTGGAGTTCGTTTTATAAGCCCTTCGGCTATTCTAGACTGTGTAACCCACAAGTTACCTTGGTTGTCATAATCCATTCCAAAAAGGCGAATCCCTTCTTCTCCTCCGCTTGAAGAGGTAGTTATCTCAAGAGGACTATTAGTTTCATTATACAAAGTAGTAGGTTGTTGTTCTATAATCTGCAATAAACCTCTTTGGTATGAAGTCATAAAAACCTCTTCAAAGTTATTGGGGTTAATTTTTACTCGAACCAAGTCGTTTACGTCTGTATTAAATTTTTCAGCAAGATCTTCATAAGCTATATTATTCCAAACGCCTTCTCTAAAATTACTAATACCTTTAAAAGTCAAGGGGAATGGATTGAAAGTAACGGTAACCTCACCATAATTCATCCACAATTGTCCTGGAGAAGCATCAATGCTAAAACCTTGATTAGAAAGCGGGCCATTTGGTAAAACCTGTTTGGCTTGACTGCTATCAAAGGGTACGGCTAAAATACCATCTTCCCTTGTACCCATATAGAATACATTGTTTAGAGCATAACCAGAAAATAGCTGATAATCAAAGTCTAGTACCGATGTTACAGACCCCTGCTGCTGAAATCCTTCCGTATATGCATAAATAGATGTTGTAGTTGTAATTGTTAATACATTATTAAACGTCTGGAAGTCTACAATACTATTAAAATTACCTACGGGATTTATACTTCCATCAAGGTTAAGCCTAGAGACACCGTTACCAGTATTGGCAACATAGAGTTCTGTGCCTAGTTTTTGAATTCCTTTAAAATTTCCGTTTTGTATGGTGGTCCATTGTTGAAAATCGATTAAATTTTCATTCTCCAATAGCGCCCTTTTAATTCCATTGGAAGCAGTTGCTGCAAAAATATACGGTTCTGCTACTGTTGTTTGTGCAATGTCTATTTGTGTTCCTCCTACACCAATAAAATAGGTGTCACCAAACTCTAAGGTTGCTAAATTATAGACAGATATACCGTATTCTGTTGAAATATAAAGCAGATCGTTGTATTCATCAAAATGATTGATGTTTTTTTGATTTGGCGGAATCACTAGCTTGTCCACTATATCTACAACCGTCAGTACGTTTTCTTCGCCATCTTGAACAATCTCTATAAGTCCCGTTTCATATCCTATCACTAATAAACTATGATTTTCACTATAATGAATGTTTGAAATAAGCTCTCCGGAAAGACCATTAATAGTTGAAATAGTTTTTATTTCGTTGGTGCTTAAATCGTAAGTAAAAACAGCATTTTCTGAAGCTGCATAGATTTTATCATTACCTTGAGATATGTCCTTGATTGAAGTGTATGAAAAATACCCGGACCAAGAATTTTCAAAATTTTGAGCACTACCAGAAAAAACAATGAAAAACAGAATAGTTGTTACAACATACTTCATAGAGAATACTTTTTCAGAAATATAACACGCTAAAATACTATTTATTGCAGGATTTTAATGAAAAAAGGTTGATGATTTAATTACTAAACCATCAACCTTTATACTATTTAATTGAACTTCTATTCAGAAATTACACCACTCCTTGAGCCATCATAGCTTCTGCTACTTTTACAAATCCTGCAATATTGGCTCCTTTTACGTAATCTACATATCCATCGCCATCTTTACCATATTGAACACAAGCTGCGTGAATATCGTTCATAATTGCATGGAGTTTTTCATCTACTTCTTGAGCAGTCCAGTTTAAACGTAATGAATTTTGAGACATCTCTAGACCTGAAGTTGCAACACCTCCGGCATTTGAAGCTTTACCAGGAGAAAATAATATTTTAGCTTTCTGAAATACTTCTATTGCTTCTGGGGTAGAAGGCATATTGGCTCCTTCGCCCACACAGATACAACCGTTGTCTACTAGGGTTTTAGCTTCATCGGCATCTAATTCGTTTTGAGTTGCACACGGTAAAGCGATATCACATTTTATGCTCCAAGGACGTTTCCCTTCGTGGTACTCTGCTGATGGATACTTGTCTAAATATTCTTTAATACGACCACGTTTTTCATTTTTAAGCTCCATTACGAAAGCCAGTTTCTCTTCATCAATCCCTTCAGAATCATATATAAAACCTGATGAATCTGAAAAAGAAACTACTTTACCACCAAATTCCATTGCTTTTTGAGCTGCAAATTGCGCTACATTACCAGATCCTGAAATTACAACCGTTTTTCCTTTAAACGATTCGCCTTTAGTTTCTAACATATTTTTTGCAAAGTACACGTTACCATAACCAGTTGCTTCTGGACGGATTAATGATCCTCCGTATGAACGTCCTTTTCCAGTTAAAACTCCTGTAAACTCGTTACGAAGTCTTTTATACTGACCGAACATATAGCCAATTTCACGTCCTCCAACTCCAATATCTCCTGCAGGAACATCGGTATTTGGACCAATATGTCTAGCCAATTCTGTCATAAAACTTTGACAAAAACGCATTACCTCATTATCACTTTTCCCTTTCGGGTTAAAGTTAGAACCTCCTTTTCCACCACCCATTGGTAATGTGGTAAGACTGTTTTTAAAAACTTGCTCAAACCCTAAAAACTTTAAGATACTTAGGTTTACTGAAGGGTGAAAACGCAACCCTCCTTTGTATGGTCCAATCGCCGAGTTATACTCAACGCGATATCCTTTATTAACTTGAATGTCGCCATTGTCATCTATCCAAGGGACTCTGAATAACACAGTGCGCTCTGGCTCTACCATACGCTCTAGCAACATTTTGTTTTGGTATTTTTCGTTTTTTTCTATAAACGGAATAACTGTTTCTGCAACTTCAGTTACAGCTTGCATAAATTCCGGTTCATTGGGATTGGCTTGTTCAACTTTTGAAATGAAATCTTGAATACTTTGTTTCATCTTAGAAAGGGTTTTTTATTGTTTATAGGAAAGCATTTAGAAAATAAGAAGATGATTTTTAAACTTTTACAAATAGTTTCTACCGCTTCAAAATACTTTAAAAAATTTGTTTACGTTATTAGATTGCAAATATAAACGTTATATAAAAAAAGGACGTTAATTTTTTACAAATAAGCTAAATATCTTTATTATATTTCACTGTTAGATATGTTTTTATATATTTGTTACGATTCAAACTAAACCCAATCCACAATGAATACCAGAAATCTACTATTGGTATTTCTACTACTAATCTCTGCCCAACAGGAAGTTTTGAGCCAATTTGGCTTTTCTCACGAGGTAGGTGTAATTACCGGACCTGTCACTTTTTATTCAGATTTTGGACAACGAAATGACTTTGAAACCAATGCAGGAAACGTAGGTTTTGGTATAGGTTTAATACATTATTTAAACTTTTCGTACAGAGCTGATTGTAATTGTTATACTCGCGACACGTACTTTAATGATCATTTTAAAATACGTAATGAGATAGATTATCATAAAACCAACTTAGAACATATGGGGCGTTGGGTTGATCCTGATGACAACTCAGAGTTTGCACAACAGCTACGTGCCATGGAAGCTTCTACAACTGTTTTTGATATTGGCTCACAGCTGGAATATTATCCATTTAGTATTAGAGATTTTACTGCTGGAGGCTATAAACTTGCCCCTTTTGTGAGTTTTGGTGTTCATTATGTGAATTTTAACCCTGAAGTTTCATCGAGTCGCGGCCCTTTAAATACACCAGCCTCTACACCTGTTAAATATTTAAATGCATTTCAACAAGAAGCAGCTTCTACATTTTCTATGGTAGGAAGTATTGGTGTTCGGTATAAATTAACTCCATTGAGCGATCTTATGCTCGATAGTCGTTGGCAATATTACTTTAGTGATTGGGTAGATGGTCTTAACCCTGGTATAGACCAAAACGAAGTTCGCCCCGTTCCAGAAAATAAAAGCAACGACTGGATTTTTTGGTTGAATGTAGGCTATATTTATTACTTAGATTAATCAACCAAAACAATATAAAATAAAAAGCTCGGAACTTAAATTCCGAGCTTTTTTATATATTCAAATCTAATTATTATCCTATCGCTTGTTCCAGATCGGCAACCAAATCGTCTCCATCTTCAATACCAACACTCAACCTAATTAGGGAATCTACAACTCCAGTTTTTTCACGTTCTGCTTTTGGGATGCTAGCATGGGTCATACTCGCAGGATGTCCAGCTAAACTTTCTACGCCTCCTAAACTTTCGGCTAAGGTGAATACCTTTAAGTTCTCTACTATTTTAATAGCTTCCTCATAGTTATTCCCTTTAGTGGTAAAAGAAATCATCCCTCCAAAATCTTTCATCTGTTCTTTAGCAATATCGTGATTAGGATGGTCTTTTAGTCCAGGCCAATACACATTTTCTATTTTTGGGTGGCTGGAAAGATATTCTGCTACCTGTCTCCCATTTTCGCAATGACGTTGCATTCTTACGTGCAATGTTTTTAAACCTCGTAACACCAAAAAACAGTCTTGTGGCCCAGCGATGGCACCACTAGCATTTTGGATAAAGTAAAGTTTATCGGCTAGTTCTTTTTCTTTAACAGCTAACGTACCCATAACCACATCGCTGTGACCCCCTAGATATTTAGTAGCACTGTGCATTACAATATCTGCTCCCAAATCTAAAGGACGTTGTAAATAGGCTGTCGCAAAAGTGTTATCTACTGCTAAGAGAACATTATGCTTTTTAGCAACTGTTGCTGCTTTTTTAATATCAATAATATTCATCATTGGGTTGGTTGGTGTTTCTACCCAAATGAGTTTTGTTTTATCGGTGATATGGTCTTCAATATTTTCAGCATTTTGCATTCCGATAAACTTGAATTTTATTCCAAAATCTTCAAAAATAGAGGTGAATAATCGGTACGTACCTCCATACAGATCGTTGGTAGAAATCACCTCATCACCATACTTCAATAATTTTAAAACCGCATCAATTGCAGCTAGACCGCTTCCAAAAGCCATTCCGTGGTTTCCATTTTCAATACTAGCAATAGCTCGTTCTAAAGCACTTCTCGTTGGATTTGCGCTTCGGGAATATTCAAAACCTTTATGGCCGCCAGGTGTACTTTGTGAGTAAGTAGTAGTTTGATAAATAGGAGGCATAACAGATCCATAAGCTGGATCTATATCTTTTTGTCCCCCGTGAATTGCTTTTGTATTAAATTTCATACCCTTCATATATACTGTTGCTTTTAACCTTTTAATATAATTTTTAGAGTCGCTTTCTCTAATCTTACTACTTTTGATAAATAAAGATACTGGTTTCCCTTTGGAAAGATAAACCCATCAATTATTTAACGTATGAATAACAAATTTTTACTCATTTGCATCTGTCTACTTTCATTACTAAGTTGTAAAAAAGAACAACCCCTTTCTTTTTCTTCAGAAAGTTTCACTGAAAAAACGCTCCCCGATTGTAATAATGGAGATTGTCCCGAAATTACTATCAACTATTTTACGGTAGAAGGAGAAGAAACTGTTTCAAAAAAAATTAATTCTGAAATAGAGAGATTTATTCTTTCTTCCTTAAAAACTATGGAAGAAGAACCAACTGCCAACAGTATGGAAAAAGCGGCAACAAACTTTATTAAAACATACCGAAGGGATAAGGTAGAATTTCCAGATATGGCAAGCGAATATGTAGTTGATATTGCGGTACGTAGAAACCTTGACAACTCTGAAATGCTTTCGGTTGAAGAAAAACAATATAAGTTTACTGGCGGTGCCCATGGTTACGGAAGCACTACTTTTGCTAATTTTGACCCTAAAACTGGCGAGTTGCTTCAGAAAAAGGACTTGTTTAATAATATAGCTGATTTTAAAAGTTTTGCTGAAAAGGAGTTTAAAAAACAACATAATATTTCAGAAAGCGAATCGATAAACTCAACGGGGTTTTGGTTTGAAAATGAAACGTTTTACCTTCCTGAAAACATCGGGTTTACTGAAAGCGACGTGATTATAATTTATAATCAATACGATATTGCCAGCTATGCCGATGGTCCTATTGAACTGAAAATACCAATCGAAAAAGCCAAAGAGTTTCTAACCTTTTCCCTGGATTAAATTCAGAATGTACATTTAAAATAACAAATCATGAAAAAAGTATATTATTTAAGCAGTTGCGATACGTGTAAGCGTATTATGAAAGAAATTGAAATTCCACAATCGTTTCAAAAACAAGATATAAAAACCGAAGGTATCACGGAAAATGAACTTGAAGAACTTTATAATTTGGCAGGTACCTATGAAGCATTGTTCAGTAAACGCGCTCAATTGTATAAAAAACGTAACCTAAAAGAAGAACAATTACTTGAAGAGGATTTTAAAAGCTTGTTGTTAGAACATTATACTTTTTTAAAGCGCCCCGTTATCGTGAATAATGACGAAATTTTTATCGGTAACAGCAAAAAAACGGTCGAAGCCGCTAAAAATTCAATCCACAACAATACATGAGTAGCCGAGTACTAGCCCTACTCGCGGCTACTGCTGCCAGTGCTATATATGGAATAAACCATACCATAGCAAAAGACTTGATGCCTACTGTAATTGAACCTTATGGGTTTATCGTCTTGCGCGTGGGTGGTGCTGCCGTACTATTTTGGGCGATAAGTATTTTTTATCCTTCGGAAAAAATTGACAAGAAAGATTGGCCCCGAATCGTTGCCTGTGCGTGTTTTGGAATGGTCATTAATATGTTGATGTTTTTTAAAGGTTTAAGTTTATCCACGCCAATTAACAGTTCGGTTGTGATAACGCTCTCGCCGGTTTTGCTGCTTATCCTTTCGGCTTTGTTTTTAAAAGAACGTATTACCCTTCGAAAAGCGATAGGTATTAGTATGGGTTTAGCCGGAGCCTTAGTATTGATTTTGTTTGGGTTGAAAATTCAGCCGAACGCTCCCAACATTCCATTGGGTAATTTGTTGTTTATTATCAATGCCACTTCGTATTCCATCTATTTAATTATTGTAAAACCGTTGGTGTCAAAATACAGCTCTATCACTTTAATGAAGTTATTTTTCCTCTTTGCAATACTAATAAATCTACCTATAGGGTTTACTGAATTTACAGCCGTTGACTGGTTTAATTTACCATTTGATGCTATTTGGAAATTGGCTTTTGTAGTAATTGGCACTACGTTTTTAACGTATTTATTCAATATTTATGCTTTGAAACAATTAAGCCCTTCCACCATTGGTGCATTTATTTATCTACAGCCAGTTTTAGCCGTTTTGTTTGCTGTTTTGTTAGGTGCTGATACACTTACCCCAATTAGAATAGTAGCAGCAGTATTGATCTTTTTAGGAGTATATCTTTCTTCTAGAAAACCGAAAAGAAGAAAAAACTTATCGACTTGATATTTTATCTAATGTGAATAAATTAAAGAAATAAAAGAGAGCCCCGAAAGGCTCTTTTTTATTGTTTTTATAGAATACGAATTACCAAATTCGTACGCGATCTTCTGGTGCTAACCACATAGAATCTCCTTCTTTAATATTAAATGCTTCATAAAAAGAATCTACATTTTGTAAAGGCTGTGTTGCACGGTAACGACCTGGCGAGTGTGGATCGGTTTTCACTTGCTCGCTTAATGACTCGTCACGTTGTTTAGTACGCCAAACAGTTGCCCAACTCATAAAGAATCGTTGCTCTGGAGTAAATCCATCGATTTTTTCTGGACGTCCGTTCTTCTCGTAGAAACGTTGTAAACCATCATAAGCAGCTAATACACCACCTAAATCACCAATATTTTCACCCAAAGTAAATTTACCATTGATAAATACACTGTCTAATACTTCAATATTGCTGTATTGTTCAGCCAATTGGTTTCCTCTTTTAGTAAAGTTTTCAAGATCGGTATCGGTCCACCAGTTTACTAAGTTTCCGCTCGCATCAAAACGAGAACCACTATCATCAAAAGCGTGAGAGATTTCGTGACCGATTACAGCTCCAATTCCACCGTAATTTACAGCTTCATCTGCTTTATAATCGTAGAAAGGTGGTTGTAAAATTGCTGCAGGGAACACAATCTCGTTGTTAAACGGATTAAAGTACGCATTCACCGTTTGTGGCGACATACCCCATTCAGTACGGTCTACAGGTTCGTTAATTTTTTCCAAGTTGTCTTTCAGGTTCCATTTACCAACAGCGATCATATTATCGTAATAACTGTTTCCTGATTTAACTTCTAAGGTTGAATAATCTTTCCACTTGTCTGGATATGCGATTTTAACAGTGAATTTATCCAACTTTTCAATGGCTTTTGTTTTGGTACTATCACTCATCCACTCTAAATTGTTGATGCGGTCTTCAAAAGCTACGATGATATTTTTTATCATATTTTCAGCTTTTTCTTTTGCTTCAGGAGGAAACATTTCGTCCACATACAATTTACCAACTGCTTCTCCAACAGTTCCGTTTACTGTACTCAATGCTCTTTCGTCTGCTGGTTTTTGTTTTTTACTTCCGTTAAGGTATTTGCTGTAAAAATTCCAGTTTGTTTTGTCGATTTCTGTAGTAAGCATTCCTGCAGAATCGTTTAAAGTTGACCAACGCAATACCGTTTTCCAAGTATCTACATCGCCGTTTGCAAGTGTTTTTTCAACAACATCCATATATTTAGGCTGCATTACTATTAACGTATCAACCGTTTTTGTTACACCCAAGTCTTTTATAGCTTGCTCCCACTGGATAGTTGGCACCATTTCCTGTACTTCATCCATAGATCGTGGGTTATTGAAGTTTCTGAAATCACGACTCGCTACTTTATCCAATCTTGGTTCTGCCAATTTTGTTTCAAAAGCTAAAATGGTTTCAGCTTGTGTACGTGCTTCTTCCTCGGAATCTCCTAAAAATTGAAGCATACGTGTAATATGGTTTACATATTCCTTTCGTATTTCAATAGATTTGGCATCAATATTAGTGTAATAGTCACGATCTGGCAATCCTAATCCACCTGGAGTAAGATAAGCCGCATTCATAGCACTATTGCTTGGGTTTGAATATGCCGCAATACCAAAAAACGGTTGGCTCACCATTGTTGCATCTTCTGTAATAACTTTTTGAAGATCTTCTACCGAAGAAATAGTTGCGATTTTATCTAATGCTGGCTGTAGTGGCTTTATTCCCGCTTCGTCTCGCGCCACCGTATCCAACTTTGTTTCAAAAATCATTAGTGCTTTAGCCTGATCTGTATCGTCGGCATACTTGTCACTTTCTTTTGCTGTTTCAAGAATGCCCAACATATCATGAGCAGTCTTTTTTCTTAACACACCAAAACCACCCCAACGTACTTGATCGTCTGGAATTTCGGTGTTTTTCATCCATGTACCATTTACATAATTGTAAAAGTCATTTTTAGGATTCACAGTGGTATCCATATTTGAAAGGATAATCCCGCGCTCTTCCTCTTCGCTTTGAGCCATTTTTTTGTCCTTGTTATCACAAGCACTTACTGCTAAAGTAAGGACTGCAACAGCAACAACAGATTTTAACATATTTGTTTTCATTGTCTGGTTATTGAATTAGTATTTTTTAAAGTTTGCATTATCTATATACGTATCAAAAAATTGATATTGTTACAGTTATTGTTGATTTTTATCTTTTAATTCTTGCTGAAATATCGAGTCCCGAACCCTTTTTTGCGTTTCAATTTCCTTTTTCTCGGTATCGATACGCTGTTGGTCTATAGCATCTTTTTTAAATTTATCATTAAGCTGAACAATTAGATTACTAGTAGCATTGTTCATTTCAGCAATGTATGTTTGAAGTGTAATAGAATCGATGTGCGCTCTATGAACCAATTGGTCTAGTAAGTGGGCTCTCGTTTTGGCTATCATAACGCGAGATTCTATAGACTGTACAGCCAACGTATCGGGTAATTTTTTTGCAATGGAATCGGTATATACTAAAAGACGCTCTGTTTTATTTTTCAATTCTTCCACAGTGCTTCCATTAATAGATATGGCTTGAGATTCGAAGTCTTCAAAAGCGCCCCATTGGTTGGTGTACGAACGAGCATTTTCAGATAGCTTAGGAAATGAAAAGCTAGTGTTTCCGTATAAAACATCGGTGTGCTCTTGTAGGGTATCGGCTTCGTTTTGCGTTTCTTCATTGCCGCAATTAACCATAAGCACACCAATACAAGCTACCGTTAAAAAAGATAAAAGTCGATTCATTGTAAATACCAACACGTGACAAATATACGTGATATCTGTAAAATTAAGTCCGTTTTATGCTAAAGAAGTCCCTTATAGAATGAGTATCTTTGCCCTGCTTTAAATCGATTAAAATTCCACTATGAAAAAAAGAATCCTCATTATTGGTGCTTGCGGGCAAATAGGAACTGAATTAACTGCCTTTTTACGAAACAAATACGGCGCTCACAAAGTAGTTGCCAGCGATATTCGTGAAGGAGATGATGAGTTGATGGAAAGTGGTCCTTTTGAGGTTTTGGACGCTATGGATTATGATGCTGTGCAGGACGTAGTAATTAATTACGAGATTACCGACGTGTATTTAATGGCTGCCATGCTTTCTGCTACGGGTGAAAAATTCCCTATGAAAGCTTGGAACCTGAATATGAATTCACTTTTCAACGTTTTAAATCTGGCTAAAGAAGGAAAAGTAGATAAAGTATTTTGGCCTTCCAGTATCGCTGTTTTTGGTGCTACAACCCCAAAACAAGATACCCCACAACGCACCGTGATGGAGCCTTCTACCGTATACGGAATTAGCAAACAAACCGGCGAGCGTTGGTGCGAATATTATAACAAGCGCTTTGGTGTAGATGTTCGTAGTATTCGCTATCCCGGAATTATCAGTTACAAAACACTTCCTGGTGGCGGGACAACCGATTATGCAGTTGATATTTACCACAAAGCCCTAAAACATAAAAGCTACATTTGTTTTTTAAATGCTGAAACGACCTTACCGATGATGTATATGGAAGATGCTATTCGAGCCACCGTAGGTATTATGGAAGCCGATGAAAAGGATATCAAAATTAAAAGCTCTTATAATTTGTCTGCCATGAGTTTTAATCCTGAAGATGTTACAGCAAGTATTAAAAAGCAAATCCCTGAGTTTACAATAAGCTACGAACCCGACTTTAGACAAGAAATTGCCGATAGCTGGCCCAGTAGCATTGACGATAGCAAAGCCAGAGAAGATTGGGGCTGGCAGCACAAATATTCGTTAGATGAAATGACGGATAAAATGTTAACGAATTTGAAGGGGGAGTATGAGTAAGATTAGAGCTTTAATACTCTGTCTTCTATATTTTATAAAAATACAAATGGGAGGTGCTAAGCACCTCCCATTTTTTACATACTCTCAACAAACTCCATAAACACCTTTTTATGGCGTTCTAGATCTAAGTTACCAGAAACGGATACTCGGACAATATAATCTTTGTCTCCTTCTTTTGTCGTTCCTTGGGTAGAGGTTGCAGGTATGGTCCAATAGCATCCTTTTAATTGTCCGTAGCTTACGCAGAACTTACTTTCATTAGGGATTTCTGTGATCATTAAATTGATTAACTTCAAGTTTAATGCTCTTTTATGCGCTTCTTTTTCTTCAGCGGTAGCTCCTTTTGCAGGTAGATCTAATGAAAAAACCGATGGTGTAAACCCTTCATTTGCCAGCTCATCTGACACAAAATTAATTTTCGCTTCCGGTAAAACATCGTGGATAAAGGTTACAAACTCACGTGTGTTTTTATACGCATCTGTAATCCGTTGATTCATAGAAGGCATTTGCTTAGCTATTATTTCGTATTGAAGTGCAGTCGCTTCGTTATCGCAAAGTTCTAGGTGCTTTTCTACTTTATCCAGCAACGCTTCGGTTTTTTTATTTCCTACACAATAACCGGCTGTACATTTTCCGCCACTTGGGAATTTAGATCCGCTAACGTATGAAATGGTTCGCACCGTTGAGAGTATCTCACCTTCCCCTAAAAATTGAAAATTAGGGCAAAATGTTTGATCTAAAATAAAAACGGGATCGATTGCTGTTTCACCTGTTGCCGTTTTACGTTTTGCACTTAAAACTTCTTTTAATTTTTGAAGATTGGGAACTTCAACCCTTGGGTTTGTTGGAATTTCAGCAATGATATATGGAACCGCATCTTTCTTGGCAATTTTAGTTAAAACGGTATCGATACTTGTAACCATATCGTTATCACCATCCACAGGTAAATCTACCACCTCAACATTGTCAAGGCAAGCGGCTACGCGTCTTGCTTGGTCATTTGTTCCGCCGTAACAATTGGGAGGAACAATAAATTTGATGTCTTTCCCTTTATGATTTTCTAATGCATCGTGAATGAGTCCCATCATAATCGCATATTGCATAGATAGTCCACAAGAAGCGACTAATGCCTTTGTAGTGGTACCCGTAATGGTATTAATGGAATCTACAACGCTTGATTTGTAGGCTTGACTAGAGTTATTAGATTCGAAAGAAGATTGTGTTACTAACGATTTTAAGGCCGTGTAGCAATTGTCTGGCGTCATAGCAATGGTTTCTCTTCTTCTTACGTGTTGGATTTCTGAAATATAACCTTCGTTATCTTTTCCGTTTACAACTAGAATACTTCCAAGATGACCTTGAAGACTGATATAAAAATCAATATTTGAAGTGAGATTAACAGCAGAAACTTTATCGTCTTCTGAAATGAAAATCGTACTGCCATTATATTCGGAAATACCGGCTACGCTGTTAACTTTTGTTAATTCAAAATTATACCCATACACACGTTGCACCACTTCAGCATCAAACTCTTTAGGCAATTCATCGGTATAGACAATCTGAGTTCGCTTATTACTTAAAGCATTTTTTCTTAGAATTGCTAAAATAGGAATCGTCTTAGATTGAAAACTGATTACGTTTTCTGGGTCAAGCTGCTGCAAATTAGCAATTCCCCATTCTAATATACTTGACAATGGATGTCCTAATCGAATATAATCGTAGGCGGTGGGTAATTCACTAAGGGCGAAAGTTTCAGAATTATCCGCATTGAATAAGTCTTCAAACTTTTCTAAGAATTGGGTTTTAGCCAATTCTTCATTATAAATATCTAGTCGATGGGTTGTTAGAAGCAACCAATCAGTTGGCATATTTTCTAATACATCTTTTATATAGGGTATCATTTTATTCTCTTCCATAATTCATTTTTAGGTATGTGGGCAACATACGGCATTTAGATTTATTTTTAAAGCATGTAAGACGTTTTGTTACGGTATAACTAACAACTTTATAAGCGAAATTACTTTAGTAGATCCACCAAGGTCCATACCCTTATTAAGTCAACTCATAAAGTGACTTTTTATATATTGAAACTTGGGTGAAAGAAGGTTCTTTTAGCTATGGATTCTAATGTAGATTGAAATAAATATTGAGCGACCAGAGAATATGTTTGTTACATGAAGCGACCTCCTACAAACAGGAAAAATAGTCTACAACTTCAACTTACTCACTCTAATTATTTCTTCTTAGGGCGTCTACAGTTCTCTTTTCTTCTTTTAGCTCATCCCTACACTTTTCGAGTTCTTCTTTGTATTCTGTTATACGTTCTTCAACATCTGAATACGAGTTTAACTCCTCTTTGAGTTTTTGTATTTCGGCAAAAGACCAAATAACGTTATTATACATATCATATCGATAGGTAGAGTCTTTTACGGGAATTTTTTCTTGTAATTTAACGATTTGAGAACTTAACATGGAGTTTAAAAAAGCTCTGTTCTGCCCTGGTATATCTAATGAATCTACCATGTCTCTTAACAATTGAATATCTTTTGAGAACCCTTCTTGAAATTGTATTTCTTTTTCAATTTCTACCGCTTGGTTTCTTAATACTTTATTTTCTTTAAACGGCATGACGTTAAAATCGAAAAATAGCGCAACTACTATAATAGCAGTAGTTAAAATAAATAATAAGAAAAATTTTAAAAAACTGTTTCTACGAGCTTTTCTGTTTTTTGCTTTCATATGGTAAGGAGTATTTTTTTAATCAAGTAAGAAGCTTCTTCTGTTTTTTACTTCGTTTTTTGCTATAATTTCTTCTTTTACAAATATTTTTGAATCGGACTTTTTACCAATGTAATCTAGCTCATTCAATTTCTTGAACAATGATAACATTAATTTTGTAAATGCAGATACTTTAGATAATGCTTTATTAATATCGGTGTGTTGGTATTCTAGCTCTATCATTTCAACCAGAACATTTTCAAAAGCACCTTGATTTACATCGCACCAATCTGATAGGTAGTTTAGCAACTCTTCTTTTCCGGTACCAACATATACATCCATGCTGTTTTTAATTACACGCGATAATGCCATTAATTTGGTTATCATAGCAATAGGCGGGTTAAAACGATCCTCTTGTCTAAACTCTGGAAGTTTACCGCCCAAATGTTGTAACACATTTTCAGAAATGTATTTAACCATAACAGCTAAATCATTAGCTTGCTTTTTCTGATGGATTTTTTGAATAATCTGTAATGAATACCGCTCCATTGCATTTAAGAAAGTGTCTATCTCAACATACGTATATTTAAGATCCTCATGGCTTTGTATGGAGGTACAAGGGGGAATAAAATCTTCCACTAAAGTAGCTCTTCCCTCTTCATACACAACTTTCCCTATGGTTACATAATACATTCCAAATTCGCTTTGGTTTATATTCTCTTCTGGGATGATATCTAGAGAATATTCTGGTATTACATTTGGATGCCTAGGTGGCTCTTCTTCCTCGTCTGCTTCCCCAATAGGAACCCGTTTATAAGGATGAATTGTTAGGACTATATAACAAGATGTTTCGTCTTCGTTAAAAGTGTGTTTTGCGGTTATTACTTTATTTGCTTTTTCAAGTTGATTGCTTTCGGCTTTGGTAATGTTTATTAAATATCCTCCTTGCGTAACGGCTCTACATTTATGCAACTTGATGTGAACTGTATTCTGGCCATCCATGGACAAAACCATATCTACAGCATCATCTGTAGAGGCATCTGGAAGCAATCCGAAATTAACAGAAGAAATATCTTTCTGCAATGCTTCGTGAATCAATTTTACCGCAGCATTGTCTTGCCCGATAAAATGGGATTTATTTATTTTCATCCCATCAATCCAATTTATTCTATTATATGCTGTTCCTTCTTTATTCATAGTGTTCTTCTTCTATTTAAAACCAGCCCTTATTTACATTAATAAGTATATTGGTAATACACTTACTTTCCTCATCTCTATGGATCTGCACGTCTTTAACTGTTATTTTCTTTCCAGAAATTTTTTGGCAGAAAACCAATAGGTCTTCTTTTTTCTTATTTACTATTACCGGCATGTTTAGATTTCCGCAGATATATCGTTTGAGAGCTTCTGAAGTTATTTTTTCTTCTGAAATGTCAACTAACTTTTGAGCAAAATCTCTTTCTGAAATATAAGGCACCTTCTTTTTCTTCTGTCCTTCAGGAGCATCTTTAATCACTTCGATGTCTGGCTTATATTTTATATCACTATCTAAAGGATCTGCAGAGCTAATTCGCTCAATACGTTCTTTATCTTCAGGCCTAGGCAATACTTTTATTTTTCGTTTGCCAATATGTTTTAGATCTCCGTTTACCACTAACGAAATAGTTTTTAATCCGGATTCTTTATAGGTATATTCTGCTTTTTTCTCGTAGGAATTAACACTTGCAGTTTCACCAAAGCGCCACTCCCAAGTATTAGCTCCTTTTGTGCTATCTACTGCAATAATTTTTTTACCAACCATAATCTGTTTAGGAGCCGTAAATACCGGCAACTTGGTTGAATCTAAAATAAAAGCTTTTTCCTCAATAGTTATTGTTTTAATTGTTTCACAACTTCCATTAACCGTTAACTTTACATCATATTTTCCAGGTTTTGAAAAAGTATGATATGGATTACGCTCTGTCCTAACATCTGTACTATCATCAAAATGCCATTCCCAAGATTCAGCTCCAGCGGTATAATCTGTAAATCTTATAAGAGATCCCACTCTATAATCTTTCGATTCATTTTTAAATTGAACCATAGGGCAATCTTCTAATGAATAATATTTATATGCAAAAAGGGAACTAAAGCCAAGTATTGCAATAACAAAAAACAACAATACCGTTTTATCTAAGTGATAGTATGTATTTTTTCTTGTCTCCATAGTATTTTATTTGGGTTAACCTTTTAGAATTATATTCTTGTTATTTATAAAAGTACAAAAACGAAATCTTTTTTCTTTTAATCTTGAACCTCAAAAGTAAATAGTTAGTTTTTAACTTCTACAACGTACGGAAACACATTAACTGATTTATCCTCTAAAATTGACAACAAATTATTATTAAGTGATTGCCATTCTTGCTCTTCAAGCTTGTTTCTTCTATTTGCATGCAAAGTAATCTTCATACAAGGAACCACCCCTTTGTTTGTTGAAATATCCGAAGTATAAGACCTTTGCACCTCAACATCCTTTATACGGTCATTATAAATAGAATAACAAAGCGCACTAACATCTTGTTTTGTAACAATTCTATCTCTTGATAATAAAGAACTCCTGTAGCTATTAAGCCGTTCATCCATACTCAAGGTGTCTTTACCATTAAATGTATTGGTCAATAACCTAGCGCTCTTTTGTTTTATGTCGGTCCCTTCATAGTTATATAAGGAAGTACCGCCTTTTATTTTATTAGCCATATCTCCATCGGTAGTCCAATACTCAATCATTAATATTTCCTTAGGGCTGTATGGCTTTACCGAAATATAAACGGTCTCATTTGATTTTTCGGTTAGATCTTCCGCTCTTTTTTCAAGTAACAGTATGGTTTGGTTCAGCTTATTAATATTAGTCTGTAAAAAATCACTGCCTAAAAAAGAAAACGCCGCACTTTCTTCTTTCATCAACTCCATCATGTGACTTAAAAACTGTTTAGCATTTCGAGAGTCTAATTTCCCTGCTTGGTCTTCCCTTAAAATAAAAGTTCCTTTACGTTGCTGTGTTGTACTGTTTTGTCTTAATATATATTTTTTACCATCCGTATTTTCAACCGTTTTTATGTCTAAAAACAAATCATTGGTTTGTATAGGGATTATATGTATAAAATCCTTCAACTGGTATGAAAAACTGGTAAGCCTCCTATTCAATACAGGAAAGGCATTCAATGAAACAAAAACTTGTTCTAAAATTCCCGTATCAATTATTCTTGGAAACTCTATCTCAATCCAATTCAAATCTTTCAGTTCGGGATTGTCTTTTATATCTGCATCACTAAAGACACCTTCTGGTAAAGCTCCTTTTTTAGACAGATATGAAAGCGATTTAATTGATATAAAGTTTTTTTGATAAAATTGATTTATCCGGTTTTCTATGCTTTGGGTTTTGTTCGTAACCGAATTAAAAAAAGCTTCCACATTCAAGTGATCCTGCTCCTTATCTTCAAAAAATCCTTTAGTTATAGTTATTTTCTCAGAGTTTAATGAGCATTTAGCATTTTTAAGGTGATGATAAAAAAGATCACTTAAGGAGGTATCTTGATGTTCAAAATAGACAGAAACATCTTTTAACGGAATATTGTCTTTGTTGCTTTTTATGCCTAAATAAAGCTTTGAAGGCTCTGCATAATTTTCCATTGTGCCAATATATTGTTTTCCGTTTTTTCCATCTTGAGAAAACAATTTATCACCACAAAGAACCCGGGTTATTTCGGCATCTATTAGCCGCATCTCTCTAGATGGGGAGAGAAATATATTTTTTTGTTTAGCCCTATTCCGAGCAGAAGCAGTTTTCTTCTTGTGGTATAGTTGGTTTTTTGGCTTTAAGGTAATGCTTTTATCTACTGGTTCTGCATATGCAATAGCGTGAGCTGGATTTGCTCCGTGAATTGCTTCTGGTGTCATTAGCTGGATAAGCCGCTCGGTAATGCGCGTCTGTGAATTATAAATTTCTCCTTCAATCTTTCCTATTTCAGAAGCACAAGCACTTATAAGCAACGACACCAAAGGATCAAAAGAGCTATCTATATCTTTAGGAGCTATACCCCAAAGAGAAGCAGCTTTCTGGATCATTCTATTCTTTATATCCTTTTCATTATTCTTTGTCTGCATATTATAGTAGCTTTAAAGAAGGTTATACAACTTTTTCCTTCCTACTCAAAAATATAAATAAATCTTCATGTAACTGTCGGAAATTTCTTTAAAAAGACATGGGAGCAATATAAAAGCTTTCAACAAATGAAAAAGGTTCATTCGTTTGTTTAATAGTGCCTGAAATTAATATATCTATTCGTTTTCGAACCATTTGAAGGTTTCCATTTTTAGTAACACTTTCTTGTCGTAATTTAATTTCTACCGCGGCTTTAGCCAACCTTTTCTCATAATGCTCAACACTGTCAAGAATCGATTCTGTGATAATAGCTCGTAGTTTATCGTTACTGGTTAAGTTATCAAAATCTACCTCCCACAAGGCATTACCAAAACTTTCATCAAAAGTACACTCCCCAAAATAAGTTGTTGCTAATAAATGTAAGAAACTAGAAATAGATTCTTGTATAGAACATTTATCATGATCATCATTACTTATAAAAGCGTTTGGCTTAAAAGGTAAGGAGTAATATTCTTTAGGCATGAGAAATTGTTTTGTTAAAAAAGTTTACTAAGGCAAAATACTAATATCTTTGGTTATTTTTGTTAAACTTGAAACATGAAATTCCTTTATTTATATTTGTAGGAAAAGAAATTAGACATTATGAAAAAAGCATTAATCCCCACTATTATTTTTTCATTGTTACTTATAACTTTAAGTAGCTGTGGAGGTTCCAAAAACAAATTAGCAATTGTAAAACCAAAGTTAGACAAAAAACCGCAGGTTGAAAACACTTCTGAAACAACAGTTGAGAAAAAAGAACCTGTAATTTTACCCATACAGTTAAAGTATGCTAATATATTAAATGTAGATCCAACCGATTTAGACAACACAAGTCTATATAGTTTTATCGATGAATGGATGGGAGCTCCTTATTTAATGGGAGGTGAAGATATGGAAGGTGTTGATTGCTCCTCATTTGCACAACATCTTTATGTAAACGTGTATGGTTATTTGTTAGAGCGTACCTCAGGTAGACAATACGACTCAGAAACAACCGATAAATTTTTAGGACAAGAGTTTATAGAAGAAGGAGATTTACTTTTCTTTAAACGCCCTAATGTCGATGACGAAACAATAACCCACGTAGGCATCTATCTTAAAAACAACAAATTTGTCAGTGCGTCTGGTTACAGTGGTCCAGAAAAAGTGCGTGGAGTTAAAATAAGTGACTTAACTGATGAATGGTGGCAGGAACGTTTTATTTGTGCTGGAAGAAAACCATTACCAATTTATAAAGACAATAGCTCTAATAACTAAAAGTATATGGTTAAAAAAGAACTTGAGAGCGTATTAAACGAACTAAAATCTGTTTTTGAAGATATTAAAGCAGAGGTCGTAGTTTCAGAGATATTAGAAAATTCTGCAGCAGACTTTTCAGATTTTACTGTACACAACTCAAGTACTTTTAAACGCCCCTACAGAAGAGATATTATAGATTACAAACAATCGTTAACCAACAGTAACAACTATACGCTCAATTTCAACCTATCTCGAAATGGAATCTACGACAGCCTTCCGGAAGGTGTTTTTCATAATCCATCAGACCCTAAGTTAAAAAGTTTATCCTATCAGAAAAAAAGGGAAAAACAAAAACAAGAAGAAAAAGAAGCGCGCTTCTTTTTTCAGCCTATTGAAAATGAAGTCTTCAATCAATATGTAGGGATTGAAAAAGAGGAAAGAGCATTAATCGATAGGTTTTCAGACATTAAAAACAATTTTTTACTCAAGTTTTGGCAAGTAGATAAAAGCTTACCTCAAAATTTTTTATTAAAATTAATTAAACTACTACCCTATTCACATAAAATTTCTGGCAACTTAAAGTTAACAGCTTTATGTCTTGAAAAAATTATCGATGAAAAAGTCACACTAAAAAAAGTGAACGCACCTTACCAAGAACCTAAAAAAGAAGAAAAAGAAAAAAATAGCTTAGGTGTAGATTTGGTTTTAGGCGTTGACGAGTCAACAATTCTTTGCCCTGAAGTAAACGCCAAAATAGGACCCGTTAATAAAAACAACATTAAAAACTTTATTGAAGGTTCTCCAACTATGCGTTTTATTCAAGTTTTTTACGATTACTTTATCCCCATGGAAATGGAAGTGAAAACAAAAATTGATTTTGAACGCAGTACTGAAGGCTTTGTATTACACGAAAACGAACCTGCCTTAATGGGATTAACTACTACTTTATGATAACACTTAGATTCTCCTCACTTAGCCCCGATTTAATAAAAATGGCCATTCTATTTTTTGTGGTTGGTATCCTTATGATGGTTTTTATGAAAGGGATAAAAAAATTGTTTTCTAAAAAGAAAAAGCAACTAATAGTTTACATATTAGTAATTGCGGCTTTCTTTGCTTTAACTGCACTATTAAGTAATGAAAATGTTTTAAACAACATCCCCCTGCATACATTTATAGCGTTTCAAATTGTGTTTTTACTTCTAGGCATATTACACGTGTATGTTTGCCGCCAATATTTTGAACTATTATCTGAAAAACCCAACAGCTTTTGGTCTGAATTTATATTTACTATTGCCGTTAACTGTATCGCACTTATTGGCTTTGCTTTTATTGTTAATATGTTTAAACCCGAATATGTGTTTCACTTTCTAGGAGCAGCCATTTGGTTTCTTGTCCCAATTTTGGTTATAAAAACCTATGAGTTTGCAACCTCTATTCCCTTACCTGTATATAAAAAATGGTTCTATCCTATCGGAAAACATATAAAAGATCCAAAAGATGAAGAATTAATCAACCCTCAAGTAATATCATTTGAGTTTCATAAAGATGAAAAAACTTCAGAATTAAGTAATTTTAGGCTTAAAGCACCCGAAAAAATGGCATTCGGTAAACTTTTCTATTTTTTTATAAACGATTACAACGACCGTCACCCAGAAAATAAGATTGTTTATATTAATTCTGAAAACGAACCACATGGCTGGGTATTCTATCGTAAACCAAAATGGTATTTAGGTATGAAATATATAGATTACGCCCGTACTGTAGATAGTAATGGTATTAAAGAAGATAATGTAATTATTTGTCAAAGAGTAGATTAATTACCTCATTGTTTATTAGCTTTAAACTAGAACCACCTACTAACCTTAAGCCACAAAGAAGGTTTAGTTAAACTTTAACGTTTACTTGTAATATCAGTCACTTCCTACAGTCGGTGCTTTTATAAACATTCATTTTTAACACTAGTTTAGTTTCCTTTCTCTATTTATAAGGCAGTTGTTTTTATATTCCTTAGTTTTATACTGTATTTAATATTTATAAGGCACTATTGCCGTTAATTAACTTAAAGTAAATTATTATGTCATTTAAAGCAAAATTAAATCTAAATGGAAAAGAGTATAACGTACTAAACTGTAGTTATGATCTTTACCAAGAAACAGATGCAACAGGAAGACCTTCTTCCGTAACTCGTGGAGGACGCGTTAAATTAACAGTAGAATCTACTGCTGACACAAGTTTAGTAGAATGGATGTTCAATAATTTTGAACGCCGTGATGGTTCCGTTAAATTCTTGAAACGCGACAATGAAGCTACTGCTAAAGAACTTAAATTTAACGAAGGATATGTTGTGAAGTATGTTGAAAACTTCGACCACACAGGAGATAACCCAATGAACGAATCGATTGTAATATCTGCTCGTTCTATCACAATGGGGACTGGACAGCACGTAAACGATTGGCCTATGTAAAGCCAAGTATAAGCATTACATTATAATGTGAGAAAATGTAAAAAGAGAATGTAAAAATAATACATTCTCTTTTTTTATTTACATTAGCCAAGTTTCTTAACCTATAAGGATTTTAAAAAAAATAAAAATTTAACATTTTCCTTCAAACAACTGTTATTTCTATAACTATCAAGGGTTTTGTATAAGAAATTACGCACATATTAATCTAAGTTAACATAATTTTACATTTGATTTTCATAGCTTTATGCTGTATTTAATATTTATAAGGCACTAT
>NZ_CAXBCK010000054.1:0-23802 GCF_963974425.1 uncultured Marixanthomonas sp. | reverse complement strand
TTTTTACATCAGCTTTTATATGTTTTTCGAGCTGTTCACGAAGCTTGAACTTTCCGGTGCTTTCCACAACCATATCAACGCCATCCCAATTAATGTCTTCAATGTTTTTTTCAGAAGAAAAACGGAAAGTAGTGTTGTCAACTAATATGCTTTTTTCAGAAAAAGAAACATCTCTGTGCAACACACCGTGAATACTGTCATACTTAAGTAAATGCGATAGTGTCTTAGCATCGGCCAAATCATTAATGGCAACGACATCGATTTTTGGATGATCTAGCAGTAGCCTAAAAAGGTTTCGGCCTATGCGCCCAAAGCCGTTTATACCAACTTTAATAGATTTTGACATTACAAACCATTTATGTTAAGTGTTTTTGGGCTTTATATGAAGATCGTACCAAAGCACCACTTTCTACGTGACGAAAGCCCATTTCAAGGCCTATGGTTTCATATTTTTTAAATTGTTCTGGTGTGATAAACTCTTTTACTGGCAAGTGCTTTTTTGAAGGTTGCAGATATTGACCAATGGTGACAATGTCTAATCCTACAGAACGTAAATCTTCCAATGTTTCAATTACTTCATCTTCTTTTTCACCAAGCCCCAACATAATACCGCTTTTGGTGCGAGTAATACCTTGTTGTTTTAAATAGTTTAATACTTCTAGACTGCGTTCATACTTTGCTTGAATACGAACCTCTCGGGTCAAGCGTTTTACAGTTTCCATATTGTGGGAAACCACTTCTGGCTTTACTGCTATAATACGGTCTATGTTACGTGTTACACCTTGAAAATCTGGGATAAGTGTTTCCAGCGTGGTATTGGGATTCATACGGCGGATTGCCTTTACCGTTTCGGCCCAAATTATGGAGCCCATATCTTTTAAATCGTCGCGATCTACCGATGTAATCACAGCATGTTTAATGTCCATTAATTTAATGGAGCGGCCTACTTTTTCAGGCTCGTCCCAATCTATGGTGTCTGGCCTTCCGGTTTTTACACCACAAAAACCACATGATCGTGTACAAGTGTTTCCTAGAATCATAAAGGTTGCGGTTCCTTCGGTCCAGCATTCGCCCATATTGGGGCAGCTTCCGGAGGTGCAAATAGTGTGAAGATCATACTTATCAACCAATCCGCGTAGTTCAGTGTATTTTTTACCGGTAGGTAATTTTACGCGTAACCACTTCGGTTTTGGGGTGGGCTTAGTCCGTTGCAATGTTTGTGTGCTCATACAGAACAAAGATATAAATTATTAAAGCTGTTTTAACCAATTGTAAGGTTAAAATCTAGAATGATTTTAGCTTTCAAATGCAAGACGTGATCTTTTCAGTTTAAGAGTTTTCAGTAATGATTTCAGCCAGTAACTTACGAGCTCTCAACAAACGAACTTTTACGTTGCTTAATGGCTCGTTTACTTGCGTAGCAATTTCATTGTAGCTCATTTCCTGAAAATAACGAAGGTTAATCACCTCTTGATAGGGCTTTTTTAATTGCTTTATATATCGAAGCAATTCAGTCAAGTTTTGCTCTTTTATTAATTTGTCTTCGGGAGTAGGAGCGTGGTCAGCTATTTTTTGGATATGCTCCTCAGAAGTGTTGGTGGTATTTTTATATAATGAAGCATTTTTTCTTCGGCTTTTATCTATCTGTATGTTTTTTGAAATAGCCACTAGCCAAGTGCCAAATTCATAGTTTGGATCAAAGGTTTCAATTTTATCAAACGCTTTAGCGAAAGTCTCTATTGAAATATCTTCGGCTTCATATTCACTTTTTACACGCTTTAATTGAAAACCGTACACTGTATTCCAAAAGGTATCTAATAAGAATTTAAAAGCACTTTGTTTGCCATTTTTGGCATGTTCTACTTTATTAATAATATCTTCCTTAGTTACTTCCACCGGCTTTGTCTTGTTCTGCTATTCGAAATAAAGATACTCATTTGGTAGCATACTAAAAACAGTTCGAGGAATGGAGCAAATGGGGTGAGGTCGCTTTCTTTCAGTTTTTTTGCAGCTTTTCCAATGATTATGTACTGAAATATAAAACGAAATAAAACGAGGGCGAGTGCTATTTTCCAGTTAGCAACTATAAAGGAGATAATAGTTAATATCCAAAACAACAAGTTTGAAGTGTAAAACAATCCCAGTAAAAATTTATGAAGGGGTTTGTAGTGTTTGGCGGTCGTAATGTGTCTTTTTTTCTGAAGCCACCATGCTTTCCACGATTTCTTGGGAATGGAATAGGTGAATGCATTTTCTGAAACACAAATCGCTGTATTTTTAGGAGTTGCGGCTTCGTTTACAAATAAATCGTCATCTCCTGAAGGCAATTTAATATGCGACATAAAGCCTTTATTGTCATAGTATAATTTTGCTGTGTAAGCTAAATTACGACCTACTCCCATATATGGCATATTGGCTTTTGCATACGAAAAGTATTGTAGGGCTGTCATCAAAGTTTCAAACCGAATTAATCGGTTTAACAAACCCCTGCTTTTTTGATAAGCTCCATAACCTAAAATAAGTCGTTTTTCTTCTGAAAAGTGAGCCGTCATCGTACTAAGCCAATCTTTTGAAGCGGGTTCACAATCGGCATCGGTAAAGAGTAACCGTTGGTTTTTAGCGCGTTTAAGTCCTAAGGTAAGGGCGTATTTTTTATTACCCCAAAAGGCTTCATTATTTTTTACTTTTACAATCTGAATTTTAGGGTTTTCAGCTTGAAAAGATTCCATAACCTCTAACGTATTATCGCTTGAAGCATCGTCAATTAAAATCAATTCAAAATCAGAATGATCTTGTTGCAGCCAAAGTGGAATGTGTTTTTTAAGGTTTTCAGCTTCATTTTTAGCGCAAACAATTAAAGAGACTGGATATTGTTTTTCGCTTTGTGGTATTGAAGAAGAAAGAAACGAAAATTTTGAAAAAAGAATATAAAAGCCACAGTTAATTAGCACCACTGCAGCGAGCGCGTAGAGTAGCACCATAGACTATTTATTTAATGGTTTAAGCAACGCTTTCAGCAAAACTTACGTTAAGACTTATTTGTGCGCAGGTTCAGAGCAGTTTTCAAATTCATCTGGACTTTTTCCACAAAATCCACATGGTTCGCCTCCTTTGTTTAAAAAGGGACTTTGGCTGGCACAGGTCCCGGCAAATTCACCGTCTTTTTTGCCCCATATTTTAATGGCAATTCCTGCAAAAGCCAATAATAACAATACAACCGTGATAAGTAAAATTCCCATAACTAAATTTTATAGTGCAAAAATACAATCTTTCTTGTGGATGTGGACTGATTTTAGTTAATTTTAGCGTTAAATCCATCTAAAAAAAAGATATATGAACGTATTAAAACCGCTACTATCCATTTGTATTTTAGCTTCTATAACATTCGCTTGTAAAAATGATACAAAAGAGTCAGTAAAAGTTGAAGAAGATATTGTAAAAACAGCTCCGGAAAAAGTAAAAAAAGTTAAGAAAGAACTTACCGTTGCTGAAAAAGAACAACTCAACAGCGTTATGTCCAAATTAATGGTAACCGATGAGACGAAAAATTTTGCAAGTGCTTTAGTAAGTAGTGGTCTAACGGATATGTTATCAAAAAAGAAAGGACCTTATACTGTTTTTGCTCCCTCTAACATCGCTTTCGATAGCATAGCTAATGAAAAGAAAAGAGAAATTTTAGATCCTAAAAATAAAGAAACACTTAGCAATTTGCTCAAAAACCATATTGTGGAAGGCCAAGTGGATTCTTCTGCGTTGCTTCAAAAAAGTAAAGGGAGTTCAAATTCATTTAAAACACTTGGGGGTTCAGCTTTGATTATTAAAAAACAAGGTAGTGATCTTGTAATTATTGATGCCAATGGAGCTAAAGCTGTTTTAGGTAAAAGTGATATAAACGGATCTAACGGTGTGGTACACGTTATTGATAAGGTGCTTTCGCTGGATTAAATAATATTTACTTCTGGTTCTATATAAATATCAAATTTGTCTTTCACGGTTTGCTGAATGGTAAGTGCTAGTTTCCAGATTTCATCGCCAGTTGCATTTCCATAATTAACTAGTACTAAAGCTTGATTTTTATGCACACCGGCATCGTTAAATCGTTTGCCTTTAAAATCAGCTTGTTCAATGAGCCATCCGGCAGGTATTTTATATTCATTATCTGAAATTTCGTAATAAGGAGCTTCTGGGTTTTGTATTTTAAATTCTTGAAATTTCTTTGAATCTATTACTGGATTTTTAAAGAAACTACCGCTATTTCCTAGTTTTTTAGGATCAGGTAATTTGGATTGTCGTATGTCAATAACTGCTTCAGAAATATCCTTAATAGATGGGTTTTCAATGTTTTTTTTAGCTAATTGTTGCTTAATGGCTCCATAACCAGTATTCAGCTTATGATTTTTTTTGGTGAGTTGAAACGTAACGGAAGTAATAATGTATTCGCCTTTCGCTTCATTTTTAAAAATAGAATTACGGTATCCAAAATTGCAATCTTTTTTGGTGAAAGTGCGTTCTTTACCGGTAGCTATCTCGATAGCATTGCAGCTTACAAAAGTATCTTTTAATTCAACGCCGTAGGCCCCGATGTTTTGGATAGGGGCCGTACCTACATTTCCAGGGATTAAAGACAAGTTCTCCAAGCCGCCGAAATTATTGTTAATACAATACTGTACAAACTCGTGCCAGTTTTGGCCAGCCATGGCTTGAATAGTTGCATTGCTGTCAGTTTCCGAAAGCACTTTTTTCCCTTTTAGGTTGAGGTGGATTACCAATGCATCAATATCTTTGGTAAGTAGCATATTACTGCCACCACCTAATATGAAGCGGTTATCAAACCTTTTTTCTGAAAGAATTTGCTTTAACTCCTCAACCGAAGTGACCGCAACAAAATATCTGGCGGAACAGTCTATCCCAAAGGTGTTGAAATCCTTAAGCGATTTATGTTCTTCAATCTGCATTAATTATTAGGATATTGTTCAAGTGCAATTTTAAGAATTTCTACGGCTTTTATAAGGCTGTCTTTCTTTAGTACATAAGCAATACGTACTTGGTTTTTACCTACACCTGGGGTGGAATAAAAACCTGCAGCTGGTGCTACCATTACCGTTTCGCCATTTAGGTCGAAATCTTCTAGTAGCCATTGTGCAAACACGTCACTATCCTTTATAGGTAGTTCGGCAATACAATAAAAGGCACCTTTAGGAGTACCAACTTTTACACCTGGTATTTCATTTAATTTTTCAATAAGCAGATCGCGACGTTCTTTATATTCCTTAGTTACATCATCAAAATAGCTTTGTGGTGTTTGTAAAGCAGCTTCGCTGGCAATTTGCGCGAATGTAGGAGGGCTTAATCTTGCTTGAGCAAATTTTAATGCAGTACTAAGTACTTGTTTGTTTTTAGTAACTAAACAACCAATGCGAGCACCACACATACTGTATCGTTTTGAAACAGAATCTATGATAATTCCGTGTTCGGCCATGCTTTCTTCTTGAAGAATAGAGTAATGCTTTTCATCACCATACACAAATTCGCGATATACCTCGTCGGCGACCAAAAACAAATCATGTTTTTTAGCGATTTCGGCCAGTTTTTTAATTTCTTCTTTAGAATACAAGTAGCCTGTTGGGTTCCCTGGGTTGCAAATTAATATTGCCTTTGTTTTTGGGGTAATTAGTTTCTCAAATTCTGAAATAGGAGGGAGCGCAAAATTGTTTTCAATTTTTGAATTAACAGGCACTATGTTAATTCCTGAAGCGGTCGCAAAACCATTGTAATTGGCATAAAAGGGTTCTGGGATAATAACTTCATCGTCTACATCTGCAATGCTTCCCATAGCAAAAAGTAACGCCTCACTACCGCCGGTGGTAACAATAATCTCGTCGTATTCTACTGGGATATTTTGTTTATGATAATAGGCTGATATTTTTTTACGATAGCCTTCAGAACCTTCAGAGCGAGTATATGCTAAAATATCAAGGTGATGCAATGATACAGCATCCATAGCAACTTGCGGTGTTTTAATATCAGGTTGGCCTATGTTTAAGTGATATACTTTTTTATTGGCTTTGTAAGCTTTTTCGGCAAATGGCACCAATTTTCTTATTGGCGACTCGGGCATATTTTGCCCTTTTACGGATACTTTAGGCATAGCGTTTATTTTAGCTAGCAAAGGTCTGAAATAAATTTATAAATACATACCCCGGGTAGTATTCTTTCGGTTATTTTTTTTATCTTGATATAGCTTGAATACTTTAAAACAAATACTTAGGTGTCTATTTATCTTGAGCATATTTTTATATGCTCATATAGAATCTTTTTCGCAAAACTCATTTCAGCTTCCCGAAGGGGATAAAAAAGATAAGATTTCTTTTAATCTAGTCAATAACTTAGTAGTAATACCAGTAGAAGTGAATGGTACAACACTGTCTTTTTTATTAGATACAGGGGTTAAATCTACTATTATTTTTAGTTTAGATAAGCAAGATTCTGTTGAGTTAAAAAACACAAAACCAGTTAGTTTACGTGGGTTAGGTGAAGGAGGCGTGCTTAAAGGGCTAAAAAGTGAAAATAACGTCCTTCAAATTGGAAGTGCAGTAAGTGAAGACCATACAATCTTCGTGATTTTTGAAAGCTCATTAAATTTATCTTCTAGAATGGGGCTTGCTATAAATGGCATTGTCGGGCTTGATTTCTTTAAAAATTTCATTGTTAAAACCAATTATAGGACCAAAAAAATTAAGTTTTACAAACCAGAGACGTATTCCTACCGAGAATGTCGTAGATGCGATATTTTCGATTTGCATTTTTATAGGGATAAACCATACATAGATTTTGTAGTACAACTTAACAATGCTAAAAAACAAGATACAGTTACTTTATTGTTAGATAGTGGATCTAGTGATGCTATGTGGTTATTCAATACAAAGGGGTTTTTAATTGAAGCGCCTAAAAATTATTTTAAAGATTTTTTAGGGTTAGGGTTGAGTGGTAATATCTATGGTAAAAGATCGAAGCTAAAAAAAGTGATTGCAGGTAATTTTGAGCTAAATAATGTAAATGTAGCTTTTCCTAACAAGGAGGCTATAGATAGTTTAGGTTTATATATTCAGAGGGATGGTAGCTTAGGGGGGGATTTTTTGAAACGTTTTACCGTTACTATGGATTATCCTAATAAAAAAGTCATGCTTAAGCGCAATAGTAACTATAAAGACCCTTTTAATTATAATATGAGTGGGTTGACGCTGGAACATGACGGTGTGGAGGTTTTTACAAAAACAAGTAGTGAGAGGGAGATAAAAAATTTCAGAGATGAATTTACCAATAAAATAGATAACGCATCATTTAATTATTTTACTAGAACCGAAATACTTTTAGTGCCAAGGTATATAGTTGTAGAAATTCGAGACAATTCCGTAGCAGAAAAATCGGGGATAATTAAAGGAGATGAAATCTTAACAATAAACGGAAAACCGGCTCATGAATATAAATTGTATAATCTAAACGCTCTATTTTCTTCCGAAGAAGGAAAAAAGATCGATTTGGAGGTAAAAAGGGATGATCGGGTTTTTAAGGTACGCTTCAAGCTCGAAAAAGTATTATAATTTAAGTCCGAAAGTAAATACAAAATTATTGTTTACGGTATTAACCAAGGCGCGATCTGTTAATCCAATATTATAAAGTTGTTGTTGTCTTTCCTGTTCTGTTCTAACGAATGAAGCATCTACATAATAATTACCAAACGAATACCCGAAACCAAATGAATATCCATTTAAATCGTCCATAATTTGTTTGTCACTATAAGGGCTTTCCTCGTAGCGATACCCTGCTCGTAGACTTAATTCGCTTAAGCGGTATTCGCCACCAACTCTAAAAGTTGAAGCGCCTTGAAGTGTGTTGCCAATAAAAGAATTTTCTGCAGCAAAAACTGGATCTGAAGTAGGTTTAAAAGTAATTTCAGAATAGTCTTTATAGGAATAATCAAAACTAATCAATCCACTTTGTCCGAAAATATAAGCGGCACTTGCTGCTAGTTTTCCAGGAGTTTTTAAATCGTAATCTTCATAAATATTTAATACGTTAGGGTCTATTACTGCGGTTCTGATTTGTCCATTCACAGTTCTTTGGGTTTCTAAATACTGCGTTGTCTCTTCAGAAATAGTAAACCACGTTGGGGTGTCGTAAGTTAAACCAAGTCTAAGGTTGTTGGCAACTTTAGCAATAGCACCCACTTGAGCTGAAAAGCCAGAGCCTAATACAGAAAGATTGTTTTCAAAACCAATATTACGGATTGTACTGCCTTGATTGATATTGCTTTCAGCTAAGTACGTACTTTGTTTATAATCTATAATATGTGAGTTTAAATTTATTCCGAAGAAAAAGTCGTCTGTATACTGTGTCGCTAAGTTTAAAGTGTATTTTCCACTATAACCTTCACTAACCAATGCATATTCTTGGTTGAAACTCCCAGGAGCTACATTTGATATATATTGGGTGTTGTTTGAGTTATTAGGTTCTACTGGGTCAAAAATAAAACCTTGATATCCTAAAAAAGCATTTTGAGCACGCGTCCCTTGATTTTCGCCTAGAAAGTTATATAAATCTGAAATACTCTCAGACCCTTGAAGCTCTAATAAATTTAAAGGAAGACCTTGAGCTTGTTCTAAAAAATAGTTAGAAATGGAGTTATTTCCCGTTCCAGCTATGAATAATTCATTCTCGAAATTTTGAGTGTTGTTGTAGTTAATTCCTAATGTAAATTTTTTCCAATTTGAATTTTCATCTACATTGTCAAAAACAAAAACACCACCTACTTGATTAAGGTTTACATCGCTACTAAGGCTTTTTGCCAACGTTCCAAAATAGAGGGATTCATTGTCTGTATCTGTAACACCTGCTGAGATACTTGCTTCGTTTCGTAGAAAAACGGCTCCACCAGCGGGATTAATTGCGATAGCTGATAAATCACCGCCTAAGGCTCCAAATGCACCACTTAATGCATTAAATCTAGCTGTACCAGTTGTGTTTTCTTGACTGTAGCGTAGGCCGTCAATAATGCTTTGTCCATTGGCTGAAGTCATAGCAATGACTGTTATGAGTAAGAGAATACTTCTTTTCATATTACTTATTTTTCTTCTTTTGTTTGGGAAAATTATCCGCGTCCGCCGCCTCGTCTACTGCTGCCTCCGCCGCTACTTCTTCCTGAAGAACCAGAAGATCTACTAGAACTTCTAATGCTACTGGAGTTACTTGAACTTCGTGTAGAAGGTGAATAATTCCTAGTGCTTCTCGAAGTATTATTACTTCTTACCGAACGGGTGTTTGAGTTTCGTCGAACGTTATTTGAGTTTCTGTTAACTCTACTTTTATTTTGTCTAACAGTGTTGTTTGATCTACGGTTAATAGTATTGCTTCTTACAGATCTTGAATTGCTACTTCGAGCTTGAACTCTTCTGTTGCTTTCAGATCTGGAATAAGAACGTCTGTTAGTATTTGCATTGGAAGATCTGCCTCGTGTTTCAGTGTTAGTTCGGTTGTAATCGGTGTTTCTACGTCCTCGATTATAAGAAACGTTGTTGTAATATCCGTTTCCGTAATAACCGCCATAGCCATAATGATTGTTGTAAAAACCATAGCTGCCATAATAAGGATAGCCCCATCCAAAGCCACCATAACCATAGTAACCTCCATAATAAGGATTACCCCAGCCACCAAAACCTACACCCCAAAAAGGGCGGTAATAACTGTAATATGGATTACCCCAATAGCTGTTATAGCCCCAGTAAGGACTTCCGTAATAGCCATATCCGTAGCCACTATTGTAAATATTTACAGAAACATTGTCGGCATTGCTGCCCCAAGGTCCATAGCCATCATTATAATCTCTTTCTTCAATTATAATATACCCTTCATCATCCATATATTCTGTAGTAGTATAAGCTTCAATATCTGTAAACACCATGTCTTCGTCCTCAGGAATTTCCCCAAGTTCGTTGGCTTTGGTGTTAAAGTATTGTTGGTAATAGTTAGCTTTGTCCGAACTACCTTCCTCGTAAACAACATCTTCCTCTCCAGAATTGTAAATGCCATCAGCATCAGAATACCCTGAGTGGTATGTTCCACAAGAGGTGAGTAGAAGGGTTGCTAATCCCACAAATAAATAGGGGATAAATTGTTTTGGTATGTTGTATCGTGATCGCATAACTGCTTTTATTTTAATTGTTGGACTTCTTAAAAATAACTAGTTTTGTCGAGATAAACGAGAACTACTAATCATTTAACACTATAAAGCACAACATTTGTGCCAAACTACGGGATATGGCAAAGAACTTAACTAAGAGAAGTGAGGATTACTCAAAATGGTATAATGAATTGGTTATCAAAGCCGATCTTGCTGAAAATTCAGGTGTTAGAGGTTGTATGGTGATAAAACCATATGGTTTTGGTATCTGGGAAAAAATGCAGGCGGAACTGGATAGAATGTTTAAAGAAACAGGGCATGAAAACGCCTATTTTCCACTTTTTATTCCAAAATCCTATTTCAGTAAAGAAGCGAGTCATGTAGATGGATTTGCTAAAGAATGTGCTGTAGTTACTCATTACAGACTAAAAAATGATGAAGAGGGAAATGGTATTGTAGTCGACCCCGAAGCTAAACTGGAAGAAGAATTAATCGTTCGTCCTACTTCTGAAACCATTATTTGGGATACATATAGAAAGTGGGTGCAATCGTACCGCGATTTGCCTCTATTAATTAACCAATGGGCAAATGTGGTGCGCTGGGAAATGCGTACACGATTGTTTTTGCGTACATCTGAATTTTTATGGCAAGAAGGTCATACAGCTCACGCAACCGAAAAGGAAGCTATTGCCGAAGCAGAACAAATGATGAACGTCTACGCAGATTTTGCTGAAAACTATATGGCTGTTCCTGTTGTTAAAGGACTTAAAACCGAAAGCGAACGATTTGCAGGAGCTTTAGAGACGTATTGTATTGAAGCGTTGATGCAAGACGGAAAGGCGTTACAAGCTGGTACCTCGCACTTTTTAGGGCAAAACTTTGCCAAAGCATTTGATGTTAAGTTTGCCTCAAAAGAAGGAAAACAAGAATATGTTTGGGCTACGTCTTGGGGTGTTTCTACCCGATTGGTAGGGGCGTTGATTATGACGCATAGCGATGATAATGGATTAGTATTGCCTCCAAAATTAGCACCAAACCAAGTGGTAATTGTTCCTATTTACAGAAATGAGGAACAGTTTGATGCGGTTAGTGAAGTTGCAAAAGACTTACAGACTAAATTACGCGCAGCAGGTATTCGTGTAAAATTTGATGATAGGGATACACATAAGCCCGGTTGGAAGTTTAATGAATACGAATTAAAAGGAGTTCCTGTACGGATTGCTATAGGGCCTAAAGATGTTGAAAAAGGGACAGTAGAGTTGGCAAGAAGAGATACGTTGACTAAAGAATTTGTAAATCAAGCTGAGGTGGTTGATACAGTTTCTGGCTTAATGACTGAAATTCAAGAGAATCTATTTAAAAAGGCGGTTGATTACAGAACAGAACATACCACCGAAGTAGATAGCTATGAAGAATTTAAAAAAGTGCTGAAATCTAAAGGTGGATTTATATCTGCACATTGGGATGGCACTACAGAAACGGAAGATCGAATTAAAAACGATACAAAAGCAACAATTAGATGTATTCCCTTGGCTGGTGAAAAAGAAGTGGGAAGCTGCATGGTTACTGGAAAACCGTCAAGCCAGCGTGTGTTATTTGCAAAGGCATATTAATTTTTTTCAAAA
Organism: uncultured Marixanthomonas sp.; assembly: GCF_963974425.1. Lineage (NCBI taxonomy): Bacteria > Pseudomonadati > Bacteroidota > Flavobacteriia > Flavobacteriales > Flavobacteriaceae > Marixanthomonas > uncultured Marixanthomonas sp. The sequence continues at coordinate 12,000 of NZ_CAXBCK010000054.1, read as the reverse complement.
AAAATTGAAATCTGTTTGCAGAATTGAAAATGTGTTGTATTTTTGCATCCGCAATTGAAAAACAATTGGCCCGTTCGTCTAGGGGTTAGGACGCCAGGTTTTCATCCTGGTAACAGGGGTTCGATTCCCCTACGGGCTACAAATTAAAGAAAGAGAATTATGGCGAATCACAAGTCAGCTTTAAAGAGAATTAGAAACAGCGAAACAAAGCGTTTACGTAACCGTTACCAGTTTAAAACTACGCGTAACGCGATTAAGAAGCTGAAAGATGCTACCGATAAGAAAGAAGCTCAAAAGCTTTTTCCTGAAGTAACGTCTATGATTGATAAATTAGCGAAAAACAACGTTATCCACGATAACAAAGCAGCTAATTTAAAGTCTCAGATTTCAAGACACATCGCAGCGCTATAAGCAACGCTTTAAGAAAATTTGTAAAAGCTCTTTCAGGAAACTGAAAGGGCTTTTTTTGTTTGTATTTACTTTGCCGCTTTGAAAAAGAACTATGAGAATACTCCTATTACTTTTGATTCTAATTATTGTTGGTTGCACAAAAAAGAAAAAACCTGATTGCAACTATATTACAGATTATTACCAAACAATATATAAAGCCGACTACGAGTTTGAGACAGAGAATTACGAAAAGGCATTTAAATTATACCAAGATGCTTTTAATTCTTGCAATCCAATAACAACATTAGGCTATAACGAAATTGCAAAATTTACAGAAACGACTGCCATTTTAGAAAACTATGAATTGACCTATGAGTTTGCTAAGAAATTAATTCTGAACGGTTCAGAATTAAGCAAATTTCAAAACAATACAAGCTTTAATAAATTTATGGCTTCACAACTTGGTCAACAATTTATTGAAGAATATGATGAATTGCGTAAAGAGCTTGTGGCTAACGCTGATTTAAAGTTACGTGATGAATTAATTACGATGCGAATTGCAGATCAGATGTATAGAGGTCAAGGTCGTGATGTCGATTGGGGGGTACAAGATAGTATTGACAAATTACACGAAAAAAGACTTATTGAGATTTTTGAAAGTATTGGTTACCCGACTGACAAAATTGTCGGACCGCAGACAAAGAAATATAAATTTGATGTGGGACTACTCTTGCTTCACACGAAAGATAGTATTCGAATGAATTATTTTGTACCAAAAGTCAAGGAGTTTGTAAAAAAGGGTACAGCATCACCATCTGTTTTGGGAAGTATGATTGATCAACATTATTTATATAATGATCAACCGCAAATTTATGGTTCTCGTGTAAAGCAAGGTGGTGGATATGAAAATATGATACTTGATTTAAAAAAAGTGGACAGTAATAGAGTTTCGATTGGATTACCACCATTAGAACTGAAACAAAAAAAAGATAGTTTAAATAAAATTAAATATGGATTTTAGTAAGTAGAAAAACATGGTATAAGACATGTATAACTGTCAATACTGGGAGGTTCTTGCTTGATAGGTCACGTTGAAAGCTAGGCATTAAAAGGCACCAAACTACTATAATCTCCGTCATTTCTAGCAATATCACGTACAATAGAAGAAGAAACGTGCGATACGGCTGGAGAAGCTACTAAAAACACACTTTCAACATCCATTACTTCGGCATTGGCTTGGGCAATGGTTTGCTCGTATGTAAAGTCAGCTGTATTGCGAACACCACGAAGAATGTATTGTGCGTTTTCAGCTTTACAAAAATCGGCTGTAAGTCCCTTATACGTTTTTACCGTTACGGCATCAAACTCTTTAAAAGCATCTTCAATAAACTGCTTTCTGTCCTCAAGCGGGAACATATATTTTTTTTCGGCATTGACGCCTATGGCGATGATTATTTCATCAAACAACGGCAACGCACGTTTTATAATATCAACATGACCTATGGTGATAGGATCGAAAGAACCAGGAAAAAGCGCGCGTTTAGTCATTTTAAAGTTGTTTTGTTTTTAAGGTTTAATATAAATATTTGTGATTTCGAGTAAGTTTGGAAGCTATAGAGTCTTTTTTATTAGCGGTTTAGATCAGGTCATTTAATTAAATTCATCATTTTAATAAATTTTTTTGCGTGTTTACTTTTAACATCTGCTTCTCTATATCCGTTCGAGGAATATAGACGAATTTTAATTATTTTCTTTTCACGCAATTTTTTTAATTGCTCTTTCCTAATAGAGCATTTTAGATAAACACCAAGAGATTGACTGCCCAAAATTCCAACAGCTCCTTCTCCATAATTACTCAATTCATACTCCGTATTGTAAATTTTAATTATTTCATCGTCATCCAGCTTTATGTATAAATTTTCTCCTTTGTCTACAGAGAAAACTTTATTTCCTCCCATTAGTTTTACATCGAAAATATAAACACTATCAATTTTCCTTAATCTTGCATAAGAAAATAACGGGTGTTTTTTTGATAATGTTTCCCAAGAAGTTGTTTGAATGTGGCTTTTTGTAAACTCATCTATTTCATTTTTTTTTAATTTTTGTCCAAAAGTCAGATTAGATATTAAAAACATAGATAAGATGTATAGAATTTTATTCATTGACGTTGTCTTTATATTATTTTCTGTACAATAATGAGTTTAAATAAAATATTCCCTTAATAAAACTATTCAATTTTTTCTAATATCTAACTTCTAACAGCGAAGCGGTCTCACATCTTAGTCGGGAACGACTAAAACGTCATCTACCAAAATACTAAAAAATTCTGTAAGTGTCATCCCAGATTCGCGTACTTGTTGCGGTACGATACTTTCTGGTGATAAACCAGGATTGGTGTTGGTTTCAATAAAGTATGGGGTGCCTTTTTGTATGATAAAGTCACTTCGGCTAATGCCGTTCATATTTAATACTTCATATATTTTCTTAGCTTCAGCTTGTATTTTCTGTGTTTCTTCTTCAGAAATACGTGCCGGAGTTATTTCTTCCGAAGCTCCTAAATATTTAGCTTCGTAATCAAAAAATTCATTTTGCGAAACAATTTCGGTAGTTGGCAACGCAACAATTTCCCCGTTATTTTTATATACACCTACTTGTACTTCGGTGCCTATTAAAGCGGTTTCAATTAACACCTCGTGGTCTTCTTCGTAGGCTTTTTCAATAGCAGGAAGCAATTCGTCCATTTCTTTCACTTTACTAACCCCAAAGCTAGAGCCAGCTCTATTTGGTTTTACAAAGCAAGGAAGACCTACTTTTTTTATAATTTCCTCTTTATCTATGTTACTGCCTTTATTTACGTAATATGAATTGGCGCAATTAATTCCGAAGCCTTTTAAAACAGATAAACAATCTCGTTTGTTAAAGCTTAAGGCGGCTTGGTAATATCCAGCGCTGGTTTGAGGAACGCCTACTAAACGCAAATATGCTTGAAGCTGACCGTCTTCCCCAGGTGTACCGTGAATACAATTAAAAACGGCGTCTGGTTTAATGGTTGTTCCGTCTTTATCAAAACTGAAATCTTCCTTATGTACTGGATGCTTTGTTCCATCTTCTGAAACATAAAACCAGCCTTCTTTTAGAATATGAATAGGATATGCGTGATATTTTTCCTTGTCTAAAAAATCGCAAACCATCGCTCCACTTTGTAATGAAATTTCAAATTCGCTTGAATAACCGCCCATTGCGACGGCGATATGTTTTTTTGCCATACCAAAAGTTTAAAAATAACGTTTAACAAAAATATGACTAATCCATAGAAAGATACTAACTTTGGGTTTGTTATTTTTGCCCATCAATATATAATGTATGACATTTTTTAGATTCCTCTTCACCAAAGCTTTTTTAAAACAATTGTTATTGGCCGTTTTGGCTTTAGTAGTCTTAAGTTTCCTTGTAATGTGGTGGCTTAAGGGCACTACTAATCACGGTCAAAAAATTGAAGTTCCTAGCTTGAGCAAGCTCTCTTTAGACCTTGTTGAAGACAAATTGAATGAAATGGATTTGCGTTACGAAATACTAGATTCTGCCAATTATAATCCAGATTTTCCTAAATACTCGGTAATTGAACAAATTCCGAAGGCTGGAAAATTTGTAAAAGAAGACCGAAAAATCTATTTGTATTTAAATCCTTCGGGCTATAGAAAGATTCAAGTGCCTAATGTAATAGGAAGAACACGCCGTCAAGCAGAACCTACTTTATTGGCAATGGGTTTTGAAATTGGTAAAATAAGTTACCGCCCCGATATAAGCGATCAAGTAAAAGAGCTCCGTTATAAGGGTGAAAGATTAGAGCCGGGCACCGAAATACAAAAAACAGCAGTCATCGATCTAATTGTTGGTGACGAATCGTTAAACCGTGTGCAGGAAGCAAATGATGCTGTTGAAGAAGAAACACAACCTACCGAAACAGAAAACAATGACCAATAATACTGAAGCGAACACAGAAGATTCCGGAAATGACGACTTGTATGAACATTATCGCTATGTAGCCGATAAAGGTCAGCAACCGCTTAGGGTAGATAAATACCTGATGAACAGGGTTGAAAATGCTACACGGAATAAAATTCAGAAAGCTGCGAAAGATGGAAACATTCACGTAAATGATGCTGCAGTAAAGCAAAATTATAAAGTAAAACCAGGAGATGTGGTGACCGTTCTTTTTGAACATCCGCCATATGAAAATTTATTGGTACCGGAAGATATCCCGATTGATATTGTATATGAAGATGATGATGTTTTAGTGGTTAATAAGGAGCCAGGAATGGTGGTTCATCCAGGGCACGGCAATTACAGTGGGACGTTAATCAACGCGCTTACCTTTCATTTTGACAACCTTCCAAATAACAGTAGTAACCGCCCAGGTTTAGTACACCGAATTGACAAAGATACGAGCGGACTTCTTGTAGTTGCTAAAACAGAAGAAGCCATGACACACTTATCTAAACAGTTTTTCAATAAAACGACCGAGCGTGAATATGTCGCTCTGGTTTGGGGGAATGTAGATGAAGAATCTGGAACTGTTGAAGGAAATATTGGGCGTCATCCAAAAAATAGGTTACAGAATACCGTTTTTGAAGATGATGAAGATGAAGAGAGAGGAAAACCTGCTGTTACTCATTTTAAAGTTTTAGAACGCTTAGGGTATGTAACCTTACTCTCTTGTAGGTTAGAAACCGGTAGAACACACCAAATACGTGTTCATTTAAAACACATTGGTCATACCTTATTTAATGACGAACGATATGGTGGCGATAAAATTTTAAAAGGAACTACTTTTACAAAATATAAACAGTTTGTAGATAATTGCTTTAAAGCATTACCAAGACAAGCGCTGCATGCCAGAACATTAGGTTTTGTACACCCCACTACAGGAAAAATGAAACGTTTTGAATCTCAAATACCAGATGATATGGAAGCGTGTTTAGAGAAATGGCGAAACTATTCGAAGCACGCTATTTAATTGGTTAAATAGAATAATAAAAAATCCGAAGCAACTTGCTTCGGATTTTTTATTGGTTGTAATGGAGTGTTTATTACTTCTTCACCCATTTGGCTGTGAACGTTTTGTTTCCGTTAGAAATGTTCACTAAATATAGCCCGCTACTTAAGTCTTTAAAATTATACTGAATAGCTTCGTTTTTTGAAATGCTTCTTTCTTCAGAAAAAACCTGCTTTCCATCAATAGTATATAGTGAGATGGTAGCATTTTCAAGCGCTATCGATAAGTTTAAATTTAAAACACCATTTGAAGGGTTAGGGGTAAGGTTGATAGAGGTATTAGCAAACTCTTCAACTCCTGCAATAATTTCAGGAACTACCAATCCATCTCTGGAGTTGCTGCCTTTGTACCCATTGCGTCTAATTCTGTTTTCATCATAAGGTACATTCAAGTTATAACTAGTTACATAAGATGAATCAATGCCTTGGCCAAAAGTCTGTGTATACGAATTTGCGGTAAGATCCATCATACCGTCATCGTCAACATCGCCAATAACCGCTCCATTTAAAAAGGTAAAACCACGTGGACGCAACGGAAAACCGTCAATCTCACCACTACCATCTATAGAGTACGCATGGATGTATCCGTCACCTTCCGCATCGGTAAGTGTACTAGGGAAAATAACTTCTAAAACACCGTCATTATTAATATCGGCTATACTTAATACTCCTTCAGTACCTCCGTATTTTGATAGTGGAAAGTTATTGATATTTTCACCATCTGGTGTAAGTCCATAAACTACATCTAGAGGTGTACCATCGTTACTAGTGTTTCTGTCAGACATAAAAATTTCAAACGTTTCATCTCCATCTATATCAAGAACTGTTGCTGGAGAATAAGTCCATCCTCCTAGTGCAATAGGCCATCCTGGGTAATAAGTTGCGTCGTGGTTTAAAACATAAAATCCAGCTGCATTACCGTGGTTACTGCCTATAATTTCTAAGTCGTCATCACCATCTAAATCTGCTAGAATAGGAGATTGGTACGAGTATGAAACATTTGCGTCTGCTAATGGGAAATTAGGGAAAAGCTGTCCCTGATTGTCATAAATACGCATCCCAGTTGAAGAGGTGGCAATAACAACATCGTTATTTCCGTCGTTATCCACATCGCCAATGGAAGGAGTAAAAGCTGGAGTAGCGTCTACTTGTACTGGCCAATTGCTGTTAATTGGTGTTCCATCCATATTTATGGCATGAACGTAGCCTTCAGTACTTCCAGCACGTTCACCGGTTATAATGTCTAACGTTCCATTACCGTCTAAATCTGCTACGGCTGGAGCGTTTATCATCCAGTGATCATCAAAATTTAGTGGCCAGCCCGGTAAGTCTTCTCCGTTATTATCTTTTAAATAAACACGTCCTACAGTTGTTGGATAACCTGTGTTAACTATAATTTCCAAGTTGCCATCATCATCAAGGTCAGCTACAGTAGGTGGTAATAAAATAGGACCTAAAACTGTTTTTTCCCAGAGTATGGTTCCGTCACCTTCTAAGGCATAAAGCGTGGTATCAATTCCGTAAAGGATTTCGTCAACTCCATCATTGTCAATATCTGCTAACGTTGTCCCGCGCGAATTTTTTATGGTAGGGTTGGCCTCTCTACCAAACTTAAACAAGACATCGGCTTGTTGTTTGTTTTGTGTTGCATTATAATTTTTTGGAAGTAGTACGTCTTCAACTTCAATGGTTCCATTTTCAGTTAATTTAGCTTTTTTTCCTATTTCAGTTTGTGCTGTAATAGCGGTTACACCGATAAAAGTGGCTAAACAACTGAGGAGTACATGTTTTTTCATTATTTTATGTTTAAAGTTATTCTCTAAAAGTATTTATAAGAATCTTTTTCAAAAGTTAATAAATTCTTAATTATGCATTAATATGTTAAAAGTACTGCTTTATAAAGAATAATAATGGACTGATAAAAAATATAAAAGTGTCAAAATGTAATTCTAGATATATTTAATTTATTTTTGAATTAAAACAAACAGATATGAAAATTGTAGTGTCGCCAGCTAAAACTTTAGATTATAAAAGTGACGTACCCACAAAAAAGACTACACAGCCAGAGTTTATTGAAGAAGCTGAAATATTGAATAATAAGCTAGCGCGTAAAACTAAAAAAGAAGTGGCAAAACTTATGAGTATAAGCGATAAGCTAGCAGATTTAAACTACCAACGGTACAAAGAATTTTCTACCCCATTTACCAAAAAAAATGCTCGCCCAGCAGTATATGCTTTTGCCGGCGATGTTTATAATGGTTTAGACGCTTACACCATATCTGAGAAAAAGTTGGACAGTTTACAAAATACCTTGCGTATTCTATCGGGTATGTACGGGATTTTAAAACCCTTAGATTTAATGCAACCTTATAGGCTTGAAATGGGGACACACCTAAAAATACAAAACCACAAAAATTTATATGAATTTTGGGGAAACGCATTAACCGAATCTTTAAATAAAGAACTGCAAGATGGTGAGTTATTTGTAAATCTTGCTAGTAATGAATATTTTAAGGTAATAAATACAAAAGAATTAAGCGCACCTATAATTTCACCGGTTTTCAAAGATTTTAAGAATGGAAAACTAAAAATAATTGCTTTCTATGCTAAAAAGGCAAGAGGAAGTATGGTGCGATATATTATTGATAAAGATATAAAAACATTAAAAGGAATTAAAGGGTTCGATTATGATGGATATTCATATAGTGAAGAATATACTGAAAACGAAAACGAACCCGTATTTATTCGCTAATGTTTAAGCATACACATCCATATCCTCCTTTTATACCCGAAAATGCAACCAAATTAATAGTGGGAACGTTACCGCCACCTCGATTTACTACTGAGGAATATAAACCTGGTGATGTTAATTTTTGTTACGGAAGTAGGGATGGTCAATTGTGGCCTATTTTAAATCAACTATTCAACTTAAGTCTTTCTTTTGAAACTACCGACAAAGCGATAAAAGAACGTAAAGATTTTCTTCGAAAAGAAAAAATAGGTATTTGCGATATGGTTTCCGTGGCATATCGTGAAAAAGTAGATGCTTCTGACATAGGAATGCAAAAAGTTGTATTGCGAGATTTAATAAAAATACTTCAAGAAAATCCAACAGTACATACCTTATTATTTACTGGTGGAAACAGTAAAAACGGTCCAGAATATTTTTTCAGGAAAAAGTTGAAAGAATACAATTTGAAATTAAAAATTGTTAAAAATACCGTTCCTCGAATACATGAATTTCTTCTTCCTAAAACTTCAAGAATTATAAAAACAGTTTCACTTACCGCTCCTTCAGGAGCAGCAAATCGTGCTGTTGGCAGTCTCCAAGAGTATAAAAAAATGAAAGCTGAAAATCCATCAATAACTACAATTGATTTTAGGGTTTGGCAATATGACCCACATTTTAAAAAGTAACGATACTTTCACAAAAACTTCAAGATTTTTTCAAAAATTTTAAAATTCTATTTCGATTTATACAATCTTATTTGCTTATAAGTCAGAATTTTACATCTTTCAAGTTAAAAACCTCTATTGATGAGGTTTGTTTATTCTTTTTATTAACATAATTTTTAAGTATATTAACGTCATATTAACTGTTAAATTAAATTTTATACAACTTATGAAAAAAATTACTTTATTAATGGCGTTTATGGTCACGTGCTTTGCGTGGCAAGTAGATGCTCAAACGTACAACGGGGATAATGTCGGCGCGGCCATATCTAATACGAACCCCACAACACTTTCTACGGCCAATGTTCCATTAACAGGCGTGATAGGAACGAACCCAGGGGATTTTGTGTTGGATAATGTGGTGATTAATCTATCCCACACTTTTGATGGAGATTTGGATATTTCACTAATTGCTCCTTCGGGCGCAACAATTAATCTCTCTGATGACAATGGCGTCGGAGGTGATGATTACATAGATACAGTTTTTATGGATGGAAATCCAAACATAACTACTGGCTCTGCTCCATTTACTGGAACTTTTGAAGCTGAAGAAGGTCTTCTTAATACCATCTTTATGGGAGAAGACGTTACTGGTGACTGGGTTTTAAGTATGACTGATGATGCTGGCGGTGACGATGGAACATTTAATAGCTATGCAATCACATTTTCTGAAGTTCCTATGGTAATTGGTGATCCACCAGTTATTGCATGTCCATCAGATATTATGGCCGATACAGACCCAGGAGAATGTGGTGCTATTGTTAATTTTGCAGATGCAATTGCTACCGATACCGAAGACGGAATAATCGGTACAACTCAAACTATGGGGCCTCTTACAGGAGAACAATTTCCTACAGGTGATACTATCGTAGAATTTACTGCAGAAGATAGTGACGGAAATGTAGTTACTTGCCAGTTTACCGTTACAGTAACCGATATGGAATTACCAGAAGCTTTATGTCAAAACTTGACATTAGAATTAATGGGTGGCAGTTCGGTATCCATTGCACCTTCTGATATTGACAATGGTTCTTCAGACAACTGTGGAATTGTTGATTATTCATTGGATCAAGATACCTTTACGTGTGCAGATGTTGGTGAAAACACCGTGACATTAACTGTTACAGATGAAGAAGGTAATTCTTCAACATGTACTGCGACTGTAACTATTGAAGACAATACAGCACCAGAAATCACTTGTATAGGTGAGCCTGGGATTTTTAATATTTTAGAAGAATTTGAAGGAGCCTCTATGCCAGCTGGTTGGACAACTACTATCGATGCGGGTGTACACGATTGGACATTTGGATCTGGTGATATGCCAATTGGTGATGATTTTCCAAGCAACGCGGCGATTTTTGATGATGATGCTGCAGGTTTCGGCGAGGTAAATAAAGCCTCTTTATCTTCTCCAGTGTATGATCTTTCAGCTGCTGTTTCAGCAGATGTTTCCTTTGATTATGCATTTCAAGAAGTAGCTGCTGGAGAAACATTTTTAGTAGAAGCATGGGATGGATCTGCTTGGCAAGAAATCTTACTTGTAAATGTAGATACAGACTTAACAAATACTGGAGCAATCGATATGACACCATACTTAAATAGTGATTTTCAAGTTCGTTTTACGTATGATGATGCTGGAACTTGGGCTTGGGCAGCTGGTGTAGATAATTTTGCTTTAAATTATGAATTAGCTACCTCTCCACCATTAGATGTGGTTTTAGATGCAAGCGGAAATGTAACAATTCCTGCTGCTGACCTTATACAAACAGTAAATGAAGCTTGTGGTTATGTTGTAACCGTAGGTGGACCAGCTACTGGTGGTGGATCAACCACTGAAACACTTGAAACTACTTTTGCAGGTGGAAATGGTCTTGATGGAAATATGTTTGACATTGTAGCTATTAATGAAGTTACTGTTAATTCGTTTGACGTTAACCTTGATACAGGAATTACTGATGATATAGAAGTATATTATAAATCAGGAACGTGGGAAGGTTTTGAAGAAGATGCTGCTGCGTGGACATTAATTGGTACTGCCAATGTAACGTCTGCTGGTGACGGACTTCCAACACCATTAAACCTGAGTTTAGGTCAAACAATTGCTGCTGGTGATACAGGTGCATTCTATGTAACCACAACTTCAGGAGGAATAAACTACACTAACGGAACAGCAAACGGAACCGTATTTGCTTCTGACGATAATATTGAGTTTTTAGAAGGTTCAGGTAAATCGTACCCTTTTGGAGCTTCAACTTTTGATGCTCGTGTTTTCAACGGGAATATTATTTATGAGGTAGGACCACAAATAGATAGTGATGTTAGTTTTGACTGCTCTATGTTAGGAGAAAGTGAAGTGGAAGTATTTGTTACTGATGATAGCGGAAACTTCTCTTCTTGTACAGCAACAGTGAATATTATAGACGTAACTGCACCAATAATTACATGTGCAGGAAGCCCAATAACATCTTCAGTTCTTGAAGAATTTGAGGACGCCTCTGTACCTTCTGGATGGAGTACTGTTATTGAAGAAGGTGTTGCAGACTGGACATTTGGTTCAGGCGATATGCCAATTGGGGATGACTTCCCAAATAACGCAGCTATTTTTGATGATGATGAAGCTGGAAACGGCGAAACAAACCTAGTTAGGTTGTTGTCTCCTATCTATAATACTAGTGGAGCTAGCACTGCTTCTCTTTCGTTCGACTATGCTTTTCAAGGAGTAGAGAGTGGAGAAACACTTTCAGCTGAAGTATGGGATGGATCGGCTTGGCAAGAAGTATTGCTGGTAGATGCAGATACCGATTTAACAAGTACTGGAGCAATCGATATGTTACCTTATTTAAATAATGATTTCCAAGTTCGCTTCACTTATGATGATGCAGGAGCTTGGGGCTGGGGTGCCGGAATCGATAATGTTCAGATAGATTATGAAATAACAGATGTTACGCCAGTCGACATACCACTTGGACCTGACGGTACCGCAACCATCGACCCTAACAGCCTGATTCAAAGTGTGGATGAAGCTTGTGGAATTGCCACCGTAGCTTCTGATATTACTGAAGTAAGCTGTGCCGATATTGGTACGCCTATGACAATTACAAT
>NZ_CAXBCK010000053.1:0-24841 GCF_963974425.1 uncultured Marixanthomonas sp. | reverse complement strand
CGTGCCATTCACTATAAAGGAAAATTTTCGAGAGCACCTTTTATCGCTGTAAATTGCGGCGGTATTCCTGAAAACTTATTAGAGTCCGAGTTGTTTGGTTATACAAAAGGAGCCTTTACTGGAGCCGAAAAAAACCGCGACGGATTTTTTCAAGCTGCCAATGGCGGTACTATATTTCTTGATGAAATTGGTAATGCTTCTACTGCAGTTCAATCAAGATTATTACGGGTGTTACAAGAAAAAGAAGTGGTTAAAGTAGGAGCACAAAAAGCCGAAAAAATAGATGTCCGAATCATCGCTGCCACTAATAGCGACCTAAAAGAAATGATAAAAAAAGAAACCTTTAGAGAGGACTTATTTTATAGACTCACGGTTGTAGAAATTGAAGTAGCTCCACTTCGAGAACGTAAAAAAGACATACCGTTATTGGTAGACAAATTTCTTTTTAAATATGGCGTGGAATACAAAGATCGCTTTGTGAAAATAACCCCAGAAGCTTTAGCTATTTTAAATAGATACGATTGGCCGGGAAATATTCGAGAGTTAGAAAACATAATACAACGAGCCATTATTATGTGCGATGGAACCATAGAAGTAGAGCATTTGCCTAATTCTTTAAAATTCAATATTAATTTTCCAGAAGAAGAACTCTTGCCTTTAAAAGAAATGGAGAAGCGATACATACAAAAGGTTTTGAACGCAACTGAAAATAACAAAACTAAAGCTGCCGAAATCTTAGGTATTGACCGTAAAACCATTCGACAGAAACTTTCAGAATAGCCTTTTTTAAAATTGGTACAAATTTTCCGCATTGGGTAATTCTGTACCATTACTTCATAGTTCGTTTTTCATCCGATTACACACAAGTACCTATTAATCAATAGTATGTGGTGTCATGCATGCCTCTTGGTACGTAATGGCATACACATTGTCATTAGTATATCAAATTATAAAGATGTACTATGAAAACAAATTCATTTAATATTTGCCCCACTTGTATGCATAAAGATACCTGTGTATTGACCGAACAAAAAAGCCAAGTATGGTCTTGCAGTGAATATGACGAAGCGCTATTTGAAGATGAAAATCAACCTTCGCCTGTTCCTGAAATGGAATATGAGTTGGCAACACATTAAATCGGTTAACAATAAAGAATAATAAACTCAAATCTAATTTTTTAAGACGGAACCTTTTTCAGAAAAAATAAATAATGATTTAGGTACGTCTTACAAACAAATTAAAGTAAAAGCTATGATAGCAACATCAGAGGTTAAAAAGCAAAAAAAGCAACCTGCACGAGGCATGATGGAAAATGTAATGGAACAGTTTCACAGTGCAGCAGATAAAATAGAATTGCACCCAAGTATTCGTAAAATACTAGGTATTACTAATAACGAAATAGTGGTTCATTTTCCTGTGAAAATGGATAATGGTGATGTAGAGATATTTACAGGATACAGAGTACAGCATAACAATGCATTAGGACCATACAAAGGAGGTTTACGGTATCATCCTACGGTAGATATTGATGCCGCAAGGGCATTGGCCATGTGGATGACGTGGAAAACCTCGTTGGCTGGATTGCCTTATGGAGGTGGTAAAGGAGGGATTCAGTTAGATCCTAAAAAGTATTCAAAAAGTGAACTAGAACGTATTACGCGTAGATTTACTTTTGCCTTAGCAGATAACATAGGGCCTGAACATGATATTCCTGCCCCCGATGTAAACACCAACAGCCAGACTATGGCGTGGATGGCAGACACCTATATGAGTACACGACCACCGGCAGAACGTTCTGCAAACCAACACGTAGTAACAGGAAAACCTGCAGGAAGTGGAGGATTGGAAGGACGTGACCGCGCAACGGGATATGGTGTGTTTTTAAGCATCAAATTTTGGGCACAGCGTAATGATGAGGACCTTAATGGAAAACGATTTATTGTTCAAGGTTTTGGAAACGTAGGCTATTGGGCGGCACATTTTCTTGAAAAAGAAGGCGCTAAATTAGTAGCGGTGCAAGATGCTTCTGGAAGTATACACAATCAAAAAGGTATCAACGTTGAAGACCTTTTTAATTATAGTAAAGCCAACAACGGAGGCATAGGTAATTTTCCTGAAGCGGATGAAATGGACAGCAAAAACTTTTTCAGTACGGATTGCGAGATATGTATTCCTGCGGCTTTAGGTAATCAAATTACTAAAGAAAACGCACCAGATATCAAAGCGCAGTTAATTGCCGAAGGAGCTAATGGACCGACCAATGTAGATGGTGAAAAAATACTATTAGAACGAGGAGTAACTATTATACCAGACATTCTCTGTAATTCTGGAGGTGTTGTAGGGAGTTATTTTGAATGGTTGCAAAACAGAAATGGAGAGTTGTGGCAATTAGACGAAGTAATGGCCAAGCTTGACAAAAAGATGAAGGAATCCTTCAGTAAAGTTTTTGAATATTCTGAACGAGAATCTATGGACATGCGTACCGCTGCTTATTGCTTAGCTATTCAGCGAATTGAAAAAGCCTACGTAGAGCGAGGTATTTTCCCATAATTGTTTAATTAAATGAAAGAGAAATGAAGTACGGAAGTATTATTATTGAGAAAAAGGAATATGTGTATTTAAAGCGGATCATCAATATTTCAGGCTATGCCAAAGAATTTGACACAAAGCAATCATTGCAAAAATTCAGTGAAGAGTTGCAAAATGCCCAAATAGTAGATGAAAAAGATATGCCTAAAGAGATTATTCGCTTTAATAGCATGGTTACGGTTGCTTCAGAAAAAGGCTGGGAGCGTACCTTGCAAGTGGTAACTCCAACAGAAAGAGATTTGAAGCAAAATAAAATTTCATTTCTCACCCCAATGGGGTCAGCACTCTTCGGTTATTCAGAAGGCGATACCGTAATTTGGGATTTTCCAACAGGAAAACAGGAGTTAAAAATTGTTGCCGTTGCTCAAGTAGAAAGTGATAAAAGGAAAGATGTAACTGTTTAAATTAAAAACAATGGAATTAAATACTGAAATATATGAACATGACAATGATGTGGATGTGACTCATAAAATAAACACTATTGAATTGGATAACTGGATTAATCATTTGAAATATATTGGGAAAGAAGTGAATAACCTAGTGAGTATGTGCACCATTAATGATAAACTGGAGGACGAAAGTGTTTTTCAGCGACTTCAGAAGAAAAAAGCTGAGAATGAAACATTACTAAATGCCTTGCTCAACTACAGTAACTCTAGAATTGATATTGCCGAGTGTGAAGATATGAATTGTGATATGACCTTTATAAAGGAGCATGAAGCTTATAGGAAAAGCTATTTGTATCATTTGGATAAGTACAGACGATTAAAAGATGAGTTTTTTGATAAAGTTCAAGGAAGCTTCACATTAATTAGCTCAAAATCCTAAAGTTAAAGAGGGAGGAAGTTTCAATGGAAAATAAAGCAGCAAAATAAAAATAAGCCCCATCCAATTCAAATATAATAATAAAGCCCCGTTATCATTTTGATAACGGGGCTTTTTGCGGAGAAAGAGGAACTATCCTTTTATGTCTTATTCTCTGATAATAAGCGCTTTACATATAAAAATATTGATAATACACACCGAATAATGCACCAAATCTTTAAAACACTGATTATCATATATTTACAACGAAAATTTTGAATATTATTTTTTAAAATGTTAAAAAATGAAATTTATAAAGGAGTTTTTTTGTGAGGAGAAAGGATGCAATATTTTTCAAAACTTTAACATTTTACAATAAAAACCCCAGAGAGTTCGAATGTTTTTATTTGGGTTCGGGAGCAACCCTCTACAATTTCTTTCAAGAGGTTCCATGACTTTGTTTTCTTTTTTCATACTAGATTGATAAAAGTCATATTTTTTTATATGGTTTCAATTTATATTTGAAAAAAATTAAAGCCTAAACCTATGGAAATTAACGTTCAATATGTCAAAATGGAAGCTAGTGAAGCGTTAAATAAGTACCTAACAAAAAAGCTCAATAAACTTGCAAGAAAGTATGATTGGTTAATCCGTGCCGAAGTATTTTTTAAAAAAGGACAAGATAAATCAGGAATGGATTGTATCTGCGAAATTGAGCTTAGTGCTCCAGGGCCTAGTATTTTTGCAAGTTCGACTAGTAGCTATTATGAATCGGCATTAAAGGAAACTATTCGTGACTTAAAACGACAACTCGAAAAACGCCATTCACTATTTACGGCAAAATAAAAAAAAGTAAAGAACATTATTATGAAAAAAATATTAGTATCGACAGATTTTTCAAAACACGCAGATTATGCCCTAAAAGCAGCAGCAGAAATCGCAAAAAAACATAATGGAGAATTAGTTGTTGTGCATATGTTAGGCCTTACTGAAGCGGTTGTAAATAGAGATGAATCCCGTGAAGTGATGGAAGCACTGTATTATATGAAACTAGCTGAAAAACGTTTTGAGGAATATTTAGATAAAAGTTTTTTAGACGGTATTAAAGTACAAACTACAGTACAAAACTATAAGGTTTTTACAGAGCTTGGTGCCTTAGCTAAAGAATTTAGTTGTGACTTAATTGTTATGGGATCTAATGGCTGCACAGGATGGAATGAAGTTTTTGTGGGTAGCAATACCGAAAAAGTAGTGCGTACATCTGAAACTCCGGTATTGGTTATAAAAGATGATCAAGAGAACTTTAAAATAAACAAAGTAGTTTTTGCCAGTGATTTTAAAGATGAAAACCTACCTGCCTATTATAAGGCTATGAAATTTTTTCAAACATTTGATGCCGACGTAAAGTTATTGTATGTGCATTTACCTGCCGAAGAATTTAAAAGCACCTATGAAATTGAAGAGCGAATCGTCAATTTTTTAAGTAAAAGTAAATTGGACGATGCACACACTATCAATAATGTCGCTTTTCAAAATTCTTACACAGTAGAAAGTGGCATTTTTAACTACAGTAATAGAGTTAAAGCAGATGTAATTGCAATACCTACCCACGGGCGCCGTGGTCTAGCTCATTTTTTTTCAGGAAGTATTGGCGAAGATGTGGTAAATCATAGCAAAGTACCTGTGATTACTTTTAAAATTTAGAATTGATAGCTTTAAATAAAGGAAAAGTTGAAACTTTTCCTTTTTACATATACAAAATATGCTAAGTCGCTACCTGCCCATTTTTATAGTTTTATCTATACTCGCAGAAATTTTGGGTACTGTTGGCGGCTTTGGTTCTTCTGTGTTTTTTGTGCCTATCGCTAATTTCTTCCTGGATTTTCAATCTGTTTTGGGCATTACGGCCTTATTTCATCTTTCTAGTAACGTTTCAAAAATTGCTCTTTTCAGAAAAGGGATTGATAAAAAATTAATCTTTCAATTGGGTTTACCTGCGGTAATTTTTGTTTCAGTAGGTGCTTTTTTCAGTAAATATTTCAACGCTGAAATTTTAACCCTAATTCTTGCTGTTTTTTTGATAGGATTAAGCTTATTGTTTTTAATTTTTAAAAAACTAAAACTGAATGCTTCTCCTAAAAATGCAGTAGTAGGTGGTGCTCTTTCTGGTTTTAGTGCGGGAATATTGGGAACGGGCGGAGCGATAAGAGGAATTACACTGGCTGCATTTAAAATGAAAAAGGATGTGTTTATTGCTACTTCAGCAATAATCGATTTAGGTGTTGATTTTAGCCGCACCATAATCTACTATTTTAATGGCTATATACATAACCATGATTTGTATCTCATACCTATTTTAATAGTTGTGAGCATTTTTGGTACTTGGATAGGAAAAAAGATCTTAAACCGAGTTTCACAAAAGCAGTTTAACCATATTGTGTTACTACTTATTCTAATCATAGGGATAACAACTTTGTTATCGGTTTTTTATCCGGTTAGTATAAACTAAACTATATTCAGTGCTATCTCTACCATAGTAGTAAATGTATGTTCCCGTTCTGCTGAAGAAATTTCCTTTTTTGAAACCAATGAATCTGAAATGGTCAAAATAGCCAAAGCTTGTACCTTATATTTTGCAGCAATGGTATAAATACCAGCGGCTTCCATTTCAACACAAAACACTCCATAATCTGCCCATTGTTTATAATGGTTTACATCATCACCATAAAATTCATCGGCCGATAGTACATTGCCGGCTTTTATAGGAATATTATTATTTTTTGAATAAGTTGCTGCCTTCATAAACAGATCAAAATCTGCCGTAGGTGAATAATCGGCATTTACAAACCGCGAATTGTTAATACCTGAAGTAGAAGATGCCGCCATTGCAATTACAATATCATGCAACTTTATGTCTGGTTGGTAGGAACCTGCACTACCAACGCGTATCAGTTTTTTAACGCCAAAATCCTCTATTAGCTCATTACAATAAATTAAGGCAGAAGGAATCCCCATTCCCGTACCCTGAACAGAAACCCTTTGGTTACTATAGGTTCCTGTGTAGCCAAACATTCCACGAACTTCATTATAACACAACACATCATTTAAAAAGGTTTTGGCTATCCATTTAGCTCTTAGTGGATCACCGGGCAATAATACGGTTTCGGCTACTTCACCTAATTTTGCGTTAATATGAATGCTCATTGGTTTCTGTAGTTTATGTTACAATTGCCACTCCAGATGAAGTACCGATACGCTGGACTCCCATATTGATATAGTGTGCGGCTGTTCTATTATCTCGGATACCTCCTGATGCTTTTATTTTTGCTTTTTCGCCAACAGCATCTTTCATCAGTTTAACGGAGTTTGATGTAGCGTTTCCAGTTCCGAAACCGGTTGAGGTTTTCACATAATCGGCACTAGCTTTTACGGCGATGGTACTGGACAGAGTGATTTCTTCATCGGTTAAATAACAGGTCTCCAAAATTACTTTTAAAGTATGATCGCCAATTGCTTTTTTTACTTCGGAAATATCTTCTTCAACACGTTTATGTAAGCCACTTTTTAAAAACCCGATGTTGATAACCATATCAATTTCATCTGCTCCATCTTCTATGCATTTTTTTGCATCTGCCACTTTGCTTGCTGTTGCCATAGCCCCCAAAGGAAACCCTACAACAGCTGGAACTAGAGTTGGGTGATTTTTTAATTCGTTTGCTGCCAAATACACATAACAACTGTTAACACAAACTGCTTTAAAACTGTGTTCTTTTGCTTCATCACATAACTTTTTTATGTCGCTTACAGTAGCAGTGGCTTTTAATAAGGTATGGTCTATGTATTGATTTAAGTCCATTAATTGTGCTGATTGATTATATTGACAAGGTCATTTTTTTGCAATACACCGCTTTGCCGCCATAGTTGTTTTCCGTTTTTAAAAAGGATCATGGTAGGTACGCCACGCACTTAGTATTGGGCAGCCAAAGGCTGATTTTTATCTACGTCTATCTTTACTATTTTAATAGCATCGCCCAATTCATCTTTAACTTGTTTTAATATGGGTGCCAACGACTTACATGGACCGCACCAATCTGCATAAAAGTCTATGAGTACAAGGGTTTCAGAATCAATAATTGAGTTAAAATTACTTTTCATTATTTTAATTTTAATACAGTTTAAGATACCAAAATTTACTTATCCAAACAATGGGTTTCGTTTGCTTTTACGGAGTATTGGCATTAAGCGTTCCAACGGAATTTTTATAGAATAGCTACCAGTATAGGAAGGACAGATAACACAGTCGTCAAAATAGTATTCTATATATGTATCGTTTACCACAAAATTGTTTTTATACGTAAAAAAATCATCAGACGTGATTTCCCAACAATCATAATATACATCACCAGCGTTTATTTTTTCAACTAAAAGATTATTTAAAATTTCTCGTAGCTCTTCTTCACTGCCTCCTACAAAAAAGTCTTCATAATTCATAAATACAGATTGTTCCAAATCAAAATTTACACAATCGAAAGAATATGAAGGGTGCAAGGTTCGTCCATAAAAGTTTTCTTTGTAAAATAGCACGCTTATTAGTTTGTCATTGATGCTATTTATTTTATAATCAATGATGCGTTTCTCTTGAAATCGGTTTGTGGCAATCGTGTCGCAAATAAGTTCTGCGTCTTCAAGGATGCCGGCTTCAACACCTGTAATGTCTACATAATAATCATTGATGTATTCACTGAAGTTAGCATAACTTGCCTTTATTTTTTCATTTAATAGAGGGTAGTTAAAATCTAAGGTGTATAGGTCAGCTTCTTTTTTAAAACTTTTCGTGATAATAAGCTCTTGAAGTTTAAACTTTTCATCAGGTTTAGACTTTAGGGTTTCCTGTTTAAGGATAATGGACTGCTGTTTTTTTAACTCAATATCTTCACGATTGGTCAATATGGTGTCTTTGGTCGTTTCAACCAAATCAGCGTCTTTTTCTGGTTTTGTTTGCTTGGGTTCGTTTTTGCAGGCAAACAGTAGAAAAATCGATAAATAAAAAAATAGAATACGCATAGTTTAAATATGTTTATTGTTTTCTTGAAGCAACATTTTTAATTTTGCCAGCATAATAAGTTCGGATTTATTTTTTCCGGCAAAAGATGAGGCGATAGCATCTGCTGTTTTCCAAATAAGTTTTTTAATAGTTGTTGTGAACAGATTTGGGTGTTCTTTTTTGAAGTCCTTGAAATCTTCAAAACATTCATCTGGGTTCACTTGTTTGTCATCCAGCCAATCGAAGACAATTTCTATCTGGTAAGATGCATCACTATGGAACTCATCTTCTAGAGCATCTAGATTTTTCCAGTGGGTCTTCACTAAATTGCTTAGAGTATCGATTTCAGCCTTTCTAATTACTTTATCGGCTGCTGCTATTGCGTAAAAGAGTTCGCCTAATTTTTGATATAAAACAAGCTTTGGTGGTGGTTGGGTCATCATCATAATTAAATATTTACAGTATAAAATTAACCAATGAAAGCTGTTTATTAAATGATATAAATCAGGTTTCACTTCTGTTTTAATTTTCTTACTTTTGGTAGGTGAACGTTTTCGAAGAGAAAAAAGGGAATATATTTAAACTGCTTTCCGAAGCTATTTCAGAAGGTATCATCATTGTTAATGAAAAACAGGAAATTGTAGCTAGTAATGGAGCAGCAAACACCATGTTTGGATATGAGGATAATGAACTTTTAGGGAGAGATCTTAACCTATTAATACCTAAAGATTATCACAAAAACCACAGAAAACACTTCAATAATTTTATAGATCATAGTGATAGAAGGCAAATGGGGCATGGGCGCGATTTGTATGGGCTACGAAAAGACGGTACTAAATTTCCTGTTGAAGCAGGGCTCAATCCATTTCAAATTTATGAAAATGCCTACGTTATGGCATTAGTAAGTGATATCACCGTACGAAAACAACAAGAATCTGAAATAAGAGAGCTTAATGCCAATTTGGAAGACAAAATTACCGAGCGTACCCAAGCTTTGGAAAACACGGTGGCTCAAATGCAAGAAGAAGTAGAGAAACGACGAGCAGCCGAAAACAAATTAAAAGAATCTTTACAGAAAGAAAGAGAACTCAATGAATTGAAAACAAAGTTCCTTTCTATGGTTTCTCATGAGTTTAAAACCCCACTGAGCGGTATACATACATCTACCACACTTATTGGTAAATACACAAAAGAAGAGCAACAGGATAAACGCGAAAAACATTTAAAAACAATTAAAGCAAAGGTTAAATACCTAGATAATATTTTAAACGATTTCTTATCGATTGAGCGTTTACAAGCCGGGAAAACCGTTTACAAATTTAGTACCTTTCCTTTAAGCAAAGTTGTGAACGAGGTAATTTACGATGCCAATATGATGTTAAAGGATGGACAGCGCATTGAATACCCGCAAAATATTGATGACATTACCTTGGAATTCGATGAAAAAATTCTTGAATTAATTCTGACCAATTTAATAAATAACGCAATTAAATATTCTTCGGAAGGGGATGTCATTGAAGTTAAAGCAAAGGCAAGTGAAAAAAAACTTACCGTTCAGGTTGCTGATGAGGGTATGGGAATTCCAGAGAAAGAGCAGAAGTATATATTCAATCGTTATTTTCGTGCCGAAAATGCTTTGCTTAACGCCGGCACAGGTATTGGACTTAATATTATTAAAAGTCACTTAGAAAATCTTGGCGGGCAGATAGTGTTTAATAGCAAAGAAGGTGAAGGGAGTACATTTATGGTAACCCTGCCAATAAAAGTTAAATAAGAAAGGATTACTTTCACAGATAAAATCATGTTATGAATACCATTCTTTTAATTGAAGACGATGCAGCCCTGCGTGAAAATACTGAAGAGTTATTAGAACTTTCTAATTACAACGTAATCACTGCCCCCAATGGAAAAATAGGCATAGAAAAAGCGAAAGCAGAAATCCCCAATATCATCATTTGCGATATCATGATGCCCGAAGTAGATGGATATGGTGTTCTTAAATCTCTTTCTTTAGATGATACAACAAACCATATTCCGTTTATTTTTCTTTCGGCTAAAACAGAGCATAAAGAAATTAGAAAGGGGATGAACCTGGGTGCTGACGATTACCTTACCAAACCTTTTGAAGAAGAAGAACTATTGAGCGCTGTTGAAAGTCGTTTGGCCAAAGCAAGCTTGCTTTCAAAAATGATGGAGGGGAAAATACCTTCAGAGAAAGACAACAAGGATGGTGTTCGTAACCTAAACGAGCTTAAAAACTTTTTTGATGACCACGGAAAAATACTCACTATTGAAAAAGGAGAGGTTATCTTTAGAGAAGGGCAATATGCCACTATGATTTACCTTATTTTAAAGGGAGTAGTTAAAACCCATAAAATGGACGATAGTGCAAAGGAACTTATTACAACTTTGTACAAAGCCGATGATTTTTTAGGATTTACCTCATTAATGGAAAGTGTACCTTATACTGAATCTGCCACTGCTGTAGAAGATGTTGAGCTGGCCGGGGTAGCCATTACCGATCTCAAGGAAATATTAGGAAAAAACAAAAATGTATCCTTAGAATTAATGAACGTATTGACCGACACCCTTTCCGATGTGAAGGAACAGCTGCTACAAATGGCCTACAGTTCTGTTAGAAGAAAAACGGCACAGACCATTCTTCAATTTGCAGAAATACTCAATAAAAAACCGGAAGATGCTATCAAAATTTCTCGGTACGACCTTGCCAGTGTAGCTGGAATTGCAACCGAAAGCCTTATTCGTACCCTATCAGGTTTTAAGAAAAAAGGGTTAATTGAAATCGAAGGGCGAAACATCCGTATTTTAGACTTGGAAGGGCTAAAACAAGAAGACTAGCTTTTTTGTTACTGAAGGATGCTTTGGGTTTATTTAAAATAACTAGGTATTTCTTTAAAACTGACCGTTGTCATTCTTTGCACAAAATCATCAGAGTATTTTTGCTATAAAGTGAAAGTAACGTGATGAATGTATTAATCCCGACTGATTTTTCAGATAATTCGTGGAATGCGATTGAATATGCTATTTCTTTATTGAAAGAAGTGCGTGTAACATTCTATTTATTGCATGTAAATAACACTACTAGTACTGAAATGGGACCTGAAATTCAAGGAAGTGGGATAGTACTTGCTACTCAAGATAAAATTACAGTTACTACTCAATTACAGGAATTAAAAAATAGAATTCTTACCCAATATTATTTTAATGACCATAGTTACAAGACTAGCATTGAATATACTTCATTTATAAAAGGTGTACGCACTCAAATTACAATAAATGAAATTGACCTTATCATCATGGGGACTAAAGGGGCGTCGGGTATTAAAAAATATACCTTGGGTAGTAATGCTGGCGATGTAATAACAAAGGTAAAATGTCCTGTTTTGGTTATTCCGGAAAATTCCCAATTTGAGGAACCAAAACATATTGCATTTCCTACAGACTTCAACTTACTTTATAAAGAACGGATTGTAAAAACATTAAAAAATGTAACGCAATTGCATCACTCTTTTTTGCATGTGGTTCACGTTAGGGGTAAAAACGTACCATTAACCGAAGTGCAGGAAAAAAATAAAACTTTTCTAAAGGATAGTTTAGAAGAAATACAGCATAGATTTCATACTTGTAATACTTCTGATTTAGAAGAAGCCATTCAAAAATTTGTAGAAAAAAAGCAGATTAATATAATAGCCATGGTGGCTAAAAATCTCAACTTTTTTCAACGTATCTTATTTAGACCTACCGTTAAAAAAATGAGCTATCAAACTGAAGTCCCTTTTTTGGTACTTCACGAATAAAACAAATAACGTTTACATTTTGGTTATTCATCTTTTTCAATGGGTGAATCCTCGTAGAAATCGTTAAATGTTTTATCGGTGGTATAAGTATCTGTCAATATTTTATAAACCGTATAAATAAAAAAGACCTGTCCCAATACGGTAAGGTAAAACACCCAATTAAAGGAAAATTCCAGAACCGAAAAAACAGTCACTGTCAATAACACATGTGTTGTAATGACTAACCAAGAAATGGCAGAAAGCTTCATCTTTTCTTTAAAGATAAACATAGTGCGTAACATATATTCTTAAGAATACGCTAAATGTCAAATGGTTAACTGATAAATGTCATAGTATTTTAGGTTAAGTCACGCTAACTTTGGTTCTAATATAAACAGTGCCAACTATGCGAAAAATAATCATCCCGACCGATTTTTCAGAAAATGCTCGTAATGCAGTACGATATGCAGTAGAACTTTTTAAGTATGATCGTTGCGAAATTACACTTCTTCATGCTTTTGCCGATGAGGTGTATGAAAATAACCTAGACATGTCTCGTTCCCTTTTTGAAGAATACAAGAAAAAAACAAAGCAAAGTGCTGAAAAAGAGCTAGAAAACCTTTTAACATTCGTAAAAGAAGCTTCTCCCAACCCAAGACACGATTATATGGTCAAAGCTGTTTTTTTAAACTTAGTAGATGCTGTTAACGAATTAGCAGAAACCGATAACAGCGATATCGTTGTAATGGGAACCCGGGGACATACCGATGACCGCGACCTTACTTTTGGGAGCAATACATTACAATTGGTAAAATACGTTAGCTGTCCGGTTTTAACGATGCCTTCAAAATATGCAGATTGGCATCCTAAAGAAGTACTGTTTCCTACACCTTACCTTATGCCGTTTAAAAGAAGGGAAATAAAACTGTTGAGTACCATTTGTGAAAAATTTAAAGCTACTATTCACCTTCTATACGTTTCAGATTATGAAAAACTGTCGTTTCGCCAACAAGACAACAAAGCATTTTTAAGTTCCTGTTTAAAAGATAATTACCGGCAGTTTCATACTAAAACAGGCAAAGACATAGTAAAAACAGTCAATACTTTTATAGAAGAAGAGGATATAGATATGCTGGTGATGGTAAATCATCGGCACTCATTTTTAGAAGATATACTATACAGCAACACCATCGATAAAATAGGATTGAAAATACAAGTACCCTTTTTAATACTTCAAAATTTATCACGATAAAATTTAATTAAAATGAAAAAAATATTAATACCCACCGATTTTTCAAACAATGCATATGCTGCGTTGTTTTATACTGTAAAACTTTTTAGTGACGAGGATGTACAATTTTACCTATTGCATTCATTTGCAGATAGTGTCTCTGCGCTTACAAGCCGTGTGGATATTGGTAAATCTGAAAAACTGATGGACGAACTGTACGACGAAGCCGATAAGGATGGCAAACAGCTCATTCATCGTATTAACCGAGATAGTGATAATAAATCACACAATTTCGAGTTTATTTCCACTTCCATGTCCTTGGTTCGAGGTACCAATAAACTGATTATAAAATATAGTATCGATTTGGTTGTGATGGGAACCAAAGGTCGCACTGCAGCTGAAGATGTGTTAATGGGTAGTAACACCATCCAGGTTATAAAGAAGATTAAAAATGCACCCTTGTTAGTAGTTCCTCAAGAGATGGATTATACAATTCCTTCAGAAATAGCTTTTGCAACAGACTATAACGAAGAATTTCCAACCTTAGGGATAACTCCTATGCTCGCTTTGGCTAAAATCTACCAATCAACTATTCATTTAGTGCATGTAGGTGAAAAAACTACTATGGACAATCAACAGCAACAACACTTAAAACTTATTAAAAAAGGCCTTACAGACTGTAAAATAAAAACCCATTGGATTTCTAAAGAAGGCAGTATAGCAAACACTATTGATAGTTTTGTTATTGATGAAGGAATCGACCTACTGGTGATGGTATATCACAGATACAATGCAATTGCTCGCATATTTAGAGAAGCAGTTGTAAAGAAAATAGGGAAGACCACTTCGATACCCTATATGGTAATTCCTATAAAGGGTTAAAAATAGTCTTACTTAAAAACCAACCTTCAATTAACACTTATAATTAAACTTTATAAATCATGAAAAAGAAAATCTTAATACCTACCGATTTCTCAAAAAATGCATGGAATGCAACTACATATGCCATAAACCTTTTTAAGGGCGAACAATGTGAATTTCATATTCTTAATACATTTTACCTAGGAGGTTATTCAACCGAAAACCTCTTGATTCCAGAACCCGGTGACGCAGCTTATGAGTCAATAAAAGAAACTTCAGAAAAAAAGATGAGCAAATTAAAAACTCAACTTAGTTATCGGGATGATTCACCGGAGCATCGATTTTATTTTTACAATGAATTTGGCCCCTTGACCGAAGTTATAAAGAGAATGATAGAAAAAAAGGATATTGAATTTATTGTAATGGGTACCCGTGGCGAAACAGATTCAAAAGATGTCATTTTTGGTAGCAATACTATTAATGTGATGGAAGGTATACGGCTTTGTCCGATTTTGGCCATTCCAGGTACTTTTTTCTTTAAAGAACCCAACGAGATTGTATTCCCTACAAGTTTTAAAACTCATTTTAAACAAAGGGAATTAAAGCATTTAGTAGAAATTGCAAAGTTGACAAATTCCCCTGTGTGCATCCTTCATATTAAAAAAGAAGATAAACTGAGTAAAGAGCAAGAAGAAAACAAGGCTTTATTAGAAGATATTTTAATAACAACAGAGTTCAGTCACCATACTTTGGAAAACATTGATGTAAAAAAAGGACTACATAGTTTTGTCCAGAGCAGGGAAAGTGAGATGATAGCCTTTATCAATAAAAAACATACTTTTTTTAGTAGTATTTTTTCAAACCCTTTAGTAAAAGATTTAGGAGTACACTCCAAAGTACCTGTATTGGCTATGCACGACATACGCTCATAGTTTTAAAATATGAAACCTGAAACAAATAGCATAGAATTGATAAAATCATCGGGGAAGCGTGTACGGTTTTCCATTGAAAAACTGAAAGCTTCGCTTAGGCATAGTGGTGCCGATACAGCAACAATCGATAAAATAACCAATACCGTGCGGGACGAGCTTTACCAAGGCATTTCTACCAAAGAGATATACAATAGGGCTTTTGCGATGCTTAAAAAGAAAAAGCTGGAATACGCTTCAAAGTATAAATTGAAAAAAGCCATTTACGAGCTGGGACCTACTGGCTTTCCCTTTGAAAAATTCATTGGTGCCCTCTATCAATATTCAGGTTATCAAATTAAAGTAGGCAAGGTGTTGGAAGGTAAATGTGTGAGTCATGAGGTTGATGTAATTGCCCAGAAAAAGAATCACCATATTTTAGCTGAATGTAAATTTCACAGTGAAGAAGGTCGAAATTGCGACGTAAAAATACCATTATACATCCATTCTCGGTTTCAAGACATCATAGAGTCTGACAAAGAAAACAAAGCAATACCTAAAGAAGGATGGGTGGTTACAAATACTCGTTTTACAAAAGATGCAGAGCAATACGGCTTATGTGTAAGCTTACAACTATTAAGCTGGAATTACCCAACAGGTAATGGGCTCAAAGACCGGATCGATCGTTTAGGACTCTATCCAATTACGGTTTCAACCTTATTGTCAAAACGCGAAAAGCAATTTCTGTTAAGCCGTGATGTGGTTTTGTGCCGCCAATTACTGAGTGATAAATTTTATCTGGATCATTTGGGCATCTCTGAAAAAAGAAAACAGCGTATTTTTTCTGAAATATCCATTCTCTGTAACAATAGTTAAATATTATGAAAACTGTAACTATTCAATTTTTAGGTGCTGCCGGTACGGTTACCGGTTCTAAGTTTTATATAGAAACACCTGATGGCAATTTTTTGATAGATTGCGGAATGTTTCAAGGTCTGAAAAAACTAAGAGAAGAAAACTGGAAGCCTTTTCCTGTAAACGTTTCAACCATAGATTATGTTCTTTTAACTCATGGCCACCTGGATCATACCGGTTACTTGCCACGCCTATTCAGAGAAGGTTTCCGAGGAAAAATAATAGGGACAGCACCCACCTTGGCCATTACCGAAATTATACTTCTGGACAGCGCCAAAATACATGAAGAAGAAGCCGAACGCGCCAATAAGGAAGGATACTCTAAACACCAACCTGCCGAATCGTTTTATACTACTAAAGAAGCCGAAGCTACCTTGCGGTTGTTCAAAAATGCGGAAAAGGACACTTGGATTACCTTGACCAAAGATATACAGTACCGGTTTCGGTACAATGGTCATATTATTGGTGCTACTTTCATTGAACTGGAAGTGTATGGAAAACTCTTTGTTTTTTCAGGCGATATTGGGCGTACCGAAGATGCGTTGCTGTTCCCACCCGAAAAACCAAAATGGGCCGATTTTCTCTTTTTGGAAAGTACTTATGGCAACCGATTACATCCTGAAGAAGATATAGAAAGTATTTTGGTACAATTGATACAAAAAACAATTCAGGAGCGTAGCACACTAATAATTCCATCTTTTGCTGTAGAACGGTTGCAAACTTTTATGTATTTACTATGGGTGCTTTATCAAAAAAACAAGATTCCCAATATTCCCATTTTTATTGATAGTCCTATGGGGAATAATGTTTTATCAGTATTTGAACGATTTCCAGATTGGCATAAATTGACCCCTAAGCAATTTCACGCTATGAGCAACCGGATGAATATTGTTACTTCATATAAAGAAACCTGGGAAACCATTGACGACCCAAGGCCAAAAGTAGTCATTGCCGGTAGCGGAATGGTTACAGGCGGACGTGTGCTTACCTATTTAAAACAGTTGATAGACAACCCAAAAACCAATATTTTGTTAGTGGGATATCAAGCCGAAGGCACTCGCGGAAGGCAATTGCTAGAAGATGTACACGAATTAAAATTCTTCGGAAAATATTATCCCGTAAAAGCTTCTGTTCACCACGTAGAAAGCCTCTCGGCACACGCAGACCAAAACGGATTGCTGGATTGGGTAAGCGAGATTAAAAACAACCCGGAAGAAGTGTTTCTAATTCATGGTGAAGCCACTGCACAAGATACACTTCGGGTAAAATTGAGAGATACTTTCGGCTGGAGGATTTCAATTCCAAAACTCTATGAAAAAAGAAAGTTCATCATTGGTTAAATTATTGAAAAACCGACTGTTGTCATTTTAAATTCTATAATTTGAAAATATATTTAAGGTGTCAATTTTAAATAAAAAATTATGAGATATATACTTATAGCCTTAACTATTTTTATATTTTTTGGTTGTTCTACAAGCAAAATGGTAAATCAATGGAAAGATCCAGCTACTGAAACCTTTTCAGCCAATAAAGTATTGGTGGTAGGTATGACGGCAGAGAATCAACTACGGCGCACGTTTGAAACCGAATTGGCTCAAGAGCTTGAAAAAAATGATATGATAGCAGTACGCAGTATTGATTTTTTTGAATCTTCATTCAATAATGTTAAACAATCCGAAGCAGATTTGAATATGTTACAACAAGAATTACTCGAAAAAGGTTTCGATGCTATTTTGTTGTCTAAAATTACAGGGCAATACAGCAAGGTTATAGTTGTACAGGCTTATAGAAGTTTTGCAAAGCCCTATCAATCATTTCGTGATTATTACTATTCTAATCAACATATTTACCAGCGGGAACAATCGGAAAGCTATAGAGTGTATATTAGTGAAACTTCCCTCTTTTGCATTTGTCAGGAAAAAGAAAGAGAGTTGTTGTGGCGTGGACAAATTGATATTCCAGCACCTAGTACTGCAACAAAGGGCATTTCAGATTTTATAAAAACATTAATAAACGCATTGAAGGAAGAGCAAATATTAATCAGTTCAAAATAAAGTGATTTTTTTATTGGTCTCCTCGAAACTATAAGTTATCGCGACACAAAGAATTATGAAGAATGTACTTTCTCGTAAGCATAAAGTTAAGGTCGATACAGATTTTTAAAATAGAATGAGCTATTGGTGCAGTACTAAAAGTGGGATACGGGTGCCGTAACTTATTTTTGAAGCTTCTGAACCAAAAATAAAACGTTCCAGGAAGCTTTCCTGTTCCACAAACATTGCATGTATAGATATATTGAACAATTGTACAAAAGTATTAATTGCAATAGGGGTTGGAATACCCGTTAAAGAATGAAAACTATGTTCCTTATTTTTAAATGAAACTTGAAGGTTTCTGCTTTCTAATGGATTGGGATTAGCTATGGCATCGTCATCAACATCTAAAACGTGAATATGAGGTTGATTTTGGTTCTCAATTAAACTGAACAACGGTTGTAGCTTCTCTTTTTTAAGAACATCTCTATGGTGTAAACTAAAAAGTATAGAATCTATTTTTTTATAGCTGTAATTAGCTGGAATAACAAATACTGGATGATCAACTTGGCGTATTACTTGGAGTGTATTACTACCCCAAAGTACTTCTTTAGCACCTGTCGCACCATTGGTTCCCATTATTATTAAATCGATATTATATAATGAGATGGACTGGTTTATGGCATCAACAAAAGCATCGTAATCAACTTTCTCATAAAAAGTATAATCTTCATCACTAAAATCCTTTTTAAAGGTATCTACAAAGGAGCTAAGCTCTTTTTTATTGTCAGCTATCACTGCATCGTACACTGAGCTCTTTGGTGATGCAGAGCGTACATCTGCCGTAACGTATTCTGAAGTTTTCTGAATATTCAAAAAATAGAACGTACATGTCTGCCCTTTAAAAAATTCCAGCGCATATATGATAGCATCCTTAGAGCTTTCTGAAAAATCTGTCGGAAGTAATATAGTATTCATTTTATTAAAACTTTTGGTTCGTATAAAAATACTTTGAATCCGCTCAAGCAACAATGATATTCATCAGTTTTCCTCTGTCAATTCACGTTGAATAAGAAATTTCGATTACTCAATTTATCCTTTGTTTTTCAAAGATCATTGATTTCATTCTAACTAAAATTAATAAAAGACAAAAATGTCTTAAATATGATAAAAGTCATTTTCTACACTCTATTGCCTCGCTATTTTTGTTTTGTAAAATTTAATGAGCTTAATAAAAAGTGAACCTAAAAAACTTAAAAAAGACATTCAACTTTTATAAAATAATAACCATAAATCCTTACTAATGAAATACGCAATTAAAAGTCTGTTGTTGATTACCATCTTGGTCTTGATAGGCTGCGGTGGGAAAGATGAAAAAAAGGAAAAAGAACAAATTAAAATTGGCCAAAAACCGAAGACAGAAAAGAAAATCGAGAAATCCGTTTCTAATGAAATTCCACCTTCAAAACAAATTACACTGGATAACAAAGGAGTCGGGCCTGTTAAAAACCTTGAGCTTAGCGCTAATATAGATCAAGCTATGGCTAAAGCAGGAGGGGAGTTGTTCAGAAATAAATGTACTGCTTGTCATAAAGCTGATAGAAAGTTTATTGGACCTGCGCCAACAGGTATTCTAGAACGCCGTTCGCCAGAATGGATTATGAATATGATATTAAATCCAGAAGTTATGGTTAAGGAAGATCCCATTGCAAAAGCCTTGTTGATTGAATTTAATGGATCACCCATGGCAAACCAAGGACTTACAGAAGATGAAGCACGTAAAATACTAGAATATTTCAGGACATTGTAAAAAAACTAAACAAATAAAATTATGAAACGATCAATTAATAGTTTACTAATACTTGCTTTAGTAGCTGGAATAGTTACGAGTTGTAATAATAGTAAGTCTAACAAAAATGGTGACCGCGGAGCATTGGCTTCAGGTGCCGCAGAAAAAGTGTATGTAGCACCAGGGGAACACGATGAGTTTTATGCGTTCTTTTCTGGGGGATACAGTGGCAACTTAACTGTATACGGTTTGCCTTCAGGAAGAATGTTTAAGGAAATCCCTGTTTTCTCTCAGTTTCCTACAAACGGATATGGATATTCTGAAGAAACCATACCTATGCTAAACACTTCTCACGGGTTTGTACCTTGGGACGATTTACACCACCCGGACATTTCGCAAACAAACGGAAAACTTGACGGACGGTGGATTTTTGTAAATGGAAACAACACCCCGCGTATTGCAAGAGTTGATCTTGAAACTTTCGAAACCGAAGAGATAATTGAAATACCAAACAGTGCGGGTAACCACAGTTCGTCTTTTATTACAGAAAACACTGAGTATGTAGTGGCTGGAACACGTTTTTCGGTACCTGTACCACAAGAAGACATTCCAATAAATGAATACAAAGGAAAGTTTAAAGGAGCTTTGTCTTTTATTTCTGTTGAGGAGGAAACAGGTAGAATGGATATTAAATTCCAATTAATGATGCCAGGGTTTGATTATGACCTGTCACATCCTGGGCGGGGAAAATCACACGGATGGTTTTTCTTTACTACCTATAATACAGAAGAAGCCAACTCACTTCTGGAAGTGAATGCTTCTCAAAACGACAAGGATTTCATTGCAGCTGTAAATTGGAAAAAAATTGAAGAGTATGTAAATAATGGGGGAGGTACAAAAATGCCTGCCAATTACGCTCATAATGTATACGACCATGGTACGCACAATGCTAAGACCACAATGAAAAAAGAAGTGTTGACGGTAGATCCTACTAAAGTTCCTGGGGCTGTTTTCTTTCTTCCTACGCCAAAATCACCACACGGAGTTGATGTAAGTCCCGATGGAGAGTATATTGTTGGTAATGGTAAACTTTCAGCAGATTTAACCATTCATTCATTCGATAAAATGATTAGTGCTATTGATAACAAAAAGTTTGGTGGAGAAGCCTACGGAATTCCAATCCTTAGTTTTGAAGATATTCTGGCAGGAACTGTAAAACAAGCTGGATTGGGTCCATTGCACACCGAATTTGACGGAAAAGGGAATGCGTATACTACCTTCTTTATCTCTTCTGAATTGGTAAAATGGAATATTGAAACCCGTGAAGTGATAGACAGACAGCCCAACTACTATTCAGTAGGGCACGTAATGATACCCGGCGGAAACTCTGCACACCCTTTTGGTAAATATGCGGTTTCTATGAACAAAATTACCAAGGATAGATATCTGCCAACAGGACCAGAACTGGAACACTCCGCTCAGTTATTTGATATTACTGGCGATAAAATGGAGCTGTTGCTAGATTTCCCAACCCACGGTGAACCACACTATGCCGCAGGTATCCCAGCTGAAATTTTAGCACCAAAATCTAAAAAGATTTATAAACTGGAAGAGAATAAGCACGAATATGCTGCTTTAACCCCTGGAGATGCACGTGTGGAGCGTGATGGAAAAGAAGTACATATTTATATGTCGATGATACGTAGTCACTTTACTCCAGATAATATTGAAGGCATCAAGGTGGGGGATAAAGTATATTTCCACATTACAAACCACGAGCAAGATTTTGATGTACCACACGGGTTTGCAATGATTGGTGCTAATAATGCCGAGTTGCTTATTATGCCAGGGCAAACAAAAACGCTCTACTGGGAGCCTAAGCAAGTAGGTGTTTGGCCATTTTACTGTACAGATTTCTGTTCAGCATTACATCAAGAAATGCAAGGATACATACGTGTATCACCAGAGAATTCAAATATTGAATTAAGCTGGTCATTAGGAGAGTAGAGAAATTGGTTGCGGAAACATTCTCTAGTGATTAATAATGTTCCAAGTAAAGGCGGGGGTTGGTTGATTGCCCCCGTCTTCTTTTAAATAGAATCACAATAAATCAACAAAAAAATTAAAACATAAAAAATGAAAAAAGCTGGCATCATAATGATCATTGGGTCACTACTTCTTTTAGGGCTTTTCAAATTTCCTCTTTGGAACATTATGTTGGGGGCTCCTCAATACCCTGAACCTTTAGGAATGAATATTCACATTACAGGTATTAAAGGAGTAAGTGAATTTGATATCCAAAATATAGATGGTCTTAACCACTATATTGGTATGCGTACCATCCCTAAAGCAGAAGATATGTGGGAGTTTGAAGTATTCCCATTGGTTATTGGTAGTATGGTCGCCCTTGGGGTCGTTGTTGGATTTTTAGGCTTCTTCGGAAAAGTGAACCATTGGTGGTTTATCGGTTGGTTTGCGCTTATGTCTGTTTTAGGTATAATGGGAATGTACGATTTTAACCTATGGCTTACCGACTATGGGACCAACTTAGACCCCAATGCCATTATGAAAATGACCAATCCCGATGGTACGCCAATGTCATATAAACCGCCTTTGTTAGGGTATCAGAAAATGCTAAACTTTGATGTAGATTCTTGGCCACACATTGGAGCTTATTTAATGTTTGTCGGAATGGTATTGACAGTGATTGCCTTTTTCATCGGAAAAAAAGAATGGACCAAGAAGAAGAAAACTTTGGGTACAATTTAAAATCCTTTTCAAAACCTGAAAAATCAACAATAATATGAAATCAACATTCTCACTATGCTTCCTGGCTTTAGTTTTTACAGCTTGCGAAGTAAAACCACAGAAAATTAATTACGGTAGCGATAATTGTCAATATTGCAATATGACCATTGTTGATAGACAGCATGCTTCTCAAATTGTAACTGAAAAAGGACGATCTTATAAATTCGATGCTATTGAATGCATGATTAATTATCATATAGAACATACCAATCAAACTGTGGCGATGTATTTAGTAAACGATTTCAAGAACCCTGGTGAACTTATTGATGCTAAAACAGCAACCTATTTAATAAGCCCAGAAATTTCGAGTCCTATGGGAGCTAATCTTTCTGCATTCCATTCAGAACAGGTCGCTCAAAAAAGCCAAACTGAATATAGAGGTAAACTTTATGAATGGGAGGCTTTAAAGCAATACCTCAAAGAGGAAAGATTGACCAAGTAAATTATAACTCAAAACTCATTTTAAAAAATACAACATGAAACAATATTTTGTTTTACTAGGAATCCTATTTTCAATTTTCGGAAGTGTTCAGGCTCAAAAAAAAATTGATTATGGTACTACCAATTGCCAGTTGTGCAATATGGTTATAAAAGATAATCGTTTTGCTGCCCAAGCTATAAACCAAGACAACCAAACACTTTATTTTGATGCTATCGAATGTTTATTAAACTATTTAGATGCAAACAACGAAACCGATTTAAAGTCGATTTATGTTTCAGATTACGCTAATCCAGGGAGTCTTATCTTAGCTACAAGTGCTTTTTATTTAAAAAGTAATGCTATAAAAAGTCCAATGGGAGCAAACCTGTCGGCTTTTAGTTCAAAAGAAGAAGCTGAAAATTTTAAAACTTCAGAAAAGGATATTTTATTCACTTGGCAACAACTTAATAAGGCTTTTAAAAACAAAGTTGTTGGAACTATTTTTCACAACCATCAAAATCACTTTAGACCGGACTCTCATGCCCCCATTGGTGTAATGGGCGATCACTTGCACCACAAAGGAGGGTTAATGGTTTCGTTTCGATATATGAATATGATGATGGATGGGAACAAAATTGGAACAGATAATATTGATGATGCTGCTATTTTTCAAGAGTATATGGTCGCACCGCAAGAAATGTCGATGCAGATGTATATGTTGGGGGTTATGTATGCGCCCACCAATCGGCTTACGCTTTCAGCCATGCAAAACCTGATAAAAAACGATATGGATTTGACCGCCCAAATGATGATGAACGGAATGACGATGCAACATGATTTTTCTACCAATTCTTCAGGGTTTGGTGATTTAAAATTGAACGCACTATATGGATTATTCAGTCATAACAAAAATTCCTTGCATCTAAATGCAGGTGTTTCGCTTCCGGTAGGTTCAATTAAGGAACGCGACGATACACCGATGATGGAAGACGCAAAACTGCCTTATGCCATGCAATTGGGTAACGGAACATTTGATCTTACTGCTGGTGCCACATATAAAGAACTCTACCCTTCTTTTTCTTGGGGCTCTCAATTTTTGGCCACAATTAGGACAGGCAAAAACACAGAAGAGTATCGATTCGGCAACCATTACCAATTAAACCTATGGGGAGCATACCGTTTATTTGAAAACGTGAGCCTTTCAGGTAGGGCTTTAGGGACTTTTGTTGGCGATATTGAAGGAGTAGATCCTCAACTAAGCCCTATGATGGTGACAACTGCTGATACTGAAAATTACGGAGGAGAAAAAATAAAACTCTTGGGAGGTGTGAACGTCTCTTTTCCTCAAACTTCGGCTTTTAAAAATATAAGAATAGGTGCAGAAATGGGTGCCCCAGTTTATGAAAATTACAATGGAATACAAATGAACGAAAACCTGTCATTTGTCATAGGATTGAAATATTCAATTTTATAATTTGCACCATATATGAACAAGCGGTTATTACATAGTGTATTATTCTTCCTGTTGTTTACAGCTACTTTTTTTGCACAAACAATAGAAGTATGCAACTCATGTGAAATTTCAATAATTTCTCAAGCTGTTGAAAATGGCATTAAAATAGTTAACGAAGCAGAAGCTGA